>JACVXV010000183.1 GCA_015661205.1 Candidatus Brocadiaceae bacterium | reverse complement strand
ATTTTACCGTAATTCTTGCCAAATTTCCATTTTCACAACCTACTTTTTAAGGGGATGGCAACGGCCATTTGACCATTCTTTGCACCCGGTGTTTTTCTTTACCTTTACCGGTGGCCTGGAAATGGTTACATCCCGTCTATTATATTTTGCATGCCCTCAATTTTTCCCTTAATTCCTTTTCCCGGCCACTCAAAACCATGTTGTTAAACTCGTTGATCTCTTCCAGCCATTGTAATTTGTTTTCGGTGGACAATTTCATGTATTCGATTATTTTCTCATCTTCAAGGGTGTAGCTGAATCCCTTATCCATGCTTTTTCTCCATATATTTTTTTACTTTTTTCAGCATTTCAATGTCGCTTAAATCCTGGCTTCTTCCGCTGAAAGTCTTCATCTTTACAACGTCGTCCATTGACGCCAGATAAATATCAATATCCTTTGCCTTTTTTACGGTTCTGTTTATAAATGACTTTTCAAAATCCAATGGATGAACGATTACAATATCAACCACCTTATAGTTTTCGTTTTTATGATAAAAACTGAATGCCTTGAGATTTCTATTTTCTATCCAGTCCTTTACTTTATCAGGATTTGCAAGGTCGTCAGGGCTTACGGGCAGGCGTGGAATATAACCCAATTCCTTCAGCAAAGACGTTGTCTTGAGAATATTTTCTCTATCCATAGCGATAACAACGTCAATGTCCTGGGTCATCCGCGGAACACCATAAAGATTGACGGACAATCCACCCACGACAAGATATCTTACCTTGCTCTTATACAATCCTTCCAGCATCTCAAAATAATACATATTTGGCCTTCCCGACCATCTTCAAAACCAAAAACCTTCCGCGAAATCACACCCGGCAGGGTTTTGCCCTTCTTTTGATTTTCTTATCAAGGCTTTTCAGGTAATTCCCGTCTTTCGCCATTGCAAAGATGAGCCTTCGTTAAACAACCACCCTTTATCCCTCATGACGTCACTGACGGAGACAAAGATAAAGTGAATGTGAAAAGACGACTTCGAACGGATTTGTTTATTTTCGCCTTTTACTCCGTCTTATACGGGCTGTCGCCAGACCTTATTCATCAGGTCAATGATTCCCACAGCGCCCCTTTTAACCGCTTTACAGACACCCACTTACAAGGCCATTTCCTGTAACCTCCCTTTTTTGACATAATTTTTAGCCCCCACCTCCTTAAAATCTGAGAAAAGTTATTCCTAAGCATATAACATACAGAGCCTTAAGCATTTTTTCAATTGTCAAGTGGCAAAAAAATAACGAGTAGGAATAGTCGCCTTTCTCAAAAAAATGGTTTGCAACCTCCCAATCATCCTTGGAAGACTCGATCCAATAAAGAATTTTTGACTTTTTATCCACAACTCCTCCTACGCATTTCCTGCACAGCGCCTCTTTGCTTACAACCGTTTACAAGGCAACACCCTTTAACCAGCCCCCTTTTTTACCCATTTTACCGGTGCAGACCTGCGGCTGGTGCAAGATGCATCAGACCTGAAGGTCTGAGCTACATAGCGACTACCAACCCCCGTTTTTTGGCATAATTTTTAGTCTTCACCTCCTTAAAATTTCAGAAAGATTGCCCATGTTTTAATCCCGAAGGGATGGGATTATTATAGCAATATCATTGCGTTACGATTATTCAACCCCGAAGGGGTGACATAATTTCGTTATTACCATGATATTTCACCCCTTCGGAGTTGAACATTATTTTACGGCTCTTTTCTATAAAAATGTCATCCCTTCGGGATTTTTGCAGCTACGAATCTACACATCTTTTTCTCTGCGCTCTCCGCGTCCTCTGCGGTGGACTGTTGCCTTTCTTTACGCTCTTTGCGTCTTTGCGGTGATTTATTTGGATTCGTTTTCTACCCGGCCAGGAGCTTTCTCGTCTTTTCTGCAAATTCCCTCACCGCATCCATCTTCGATTTTACCATGACAATGTTCTGCCAGTTTATTTTCAAATACTGGTGTATTGTCTCATTGCGGTGTTTTACCAATGGCGCTATTTTTAGCACAATATCCCCAATAAACTCATGGCAGGCAAGGATGGTGTCTCTGTAGGTATCCGGTATGTTTCTCTTGTTTTTCTTCAAACATTCTTCGGCGATGTCAATCAGGCAAAGGATGATATCATTGATGCTCTTATCAAGGATGTTTCTCTTGTCTCTATCAGCAAAGTAAATATCTTTGTCAACCCCTTCTGCCCTTGAAAGAAAATAATCCACCGTTTCGTCAAGAAATGCAAGGAGATGTTTTGTGTTATTCTGTGCCACTGAGTAACCTCCTGAACCGTATTTCTTCGGCGCTGTGAAGTACCCTATGGGCCACTTCATAAAGGGTGTCTTCATCCGCTGTTACCAGGTGTATTCCTTTCAGGGCATCTTGAATGACAAACGGCGATTCATCCTCGTCGTTGAGCCTTAAGAGGGCAATCTGCCTTTCGGTGGACGTAAGAATTTTATCGATTATATCCATTTCCTCCTTTTCATCCCTTGCCTTTATGAATACCGCCAGGTCGATATCCGACCGTTTGTGGGGCGTTCCATTTGCGTATGAACCGTAGAGAACCGCAACAAGGATTTTCCCGCCGTTCCTGAGTTCACAGAGGACATCTTTCAGGGGTTTTAGCTCTTTATCCAATTGGTCATTCATCATTATCCGCAATCCCTTATTTATCGGGCGTAGCGCAGGCGTCTCGCCTACCGCCGCCGCCGCACACAAACATATCTCATGGTTTTCATCTCACCTATTCATCAGGGGATACCGTCTATAATCCCGAAGGGACGTCATTATTATTACAACGGCATTGCGTAGCGATTATTCAACCCCGAAAGGGTGGCATAATTTCGTTACCGACACGATATTTCACCCCTTCGGGGTTGAACGTTATTTTACGGCTATTTTCTATAATCCTGCCATCCCTTCGGGATTTTTGCTGCTACGAACCGACGATACATCTTTTTCGCTGCGTCCTCTGCACTCTCTGCGTCTTTTCTGTGAAATCTGTGTAAGTGGTTCCCGTTTTTCTCTGCGTCCTCCGCGTCCTCTGCGGTGGGCTGTTGCCTTTCTTTGCGCTCTTTGCGTCTTTGCGGTGTTTTATTTTTTTACGACTATTGCACCGCAAAGACGCAAAGGAACCCCTCTTCCGTCTATTCGTGCAAATTCGTGCAATTCGTGCCTGCCAAACAAGAATAACCTATCGGGCTGACAGGCTATTTTATTACGTGTCACACCAGATCAATGATTTTCACATACAACTTCAAACCGCAAACCCGAAACATATCGCTCCGTCGCAATCCCTTATTCATCAGGACACAGATTTCTACGCGTTGTTCGACGATGCGGTTTTGACGGTTACGGGTTACGTCGCAATCCCTTATTCATCAGGACACAGATTTCTACAGCGCCACTTTTAACCTCTTTAAACACAACCACTTACAAGGCCATTTCCTGTAACCTCCCTTTTTTGGCATAATTTTTAGTCGTCACCTCCTTAAAATTTCAAATAAATTATTCCTAAGCTTATAACATACAAACACTTACCATTTTCCTGTAACCTACCCCCTTTTTTGCCTCTTTTTCAAACTCCGTTAACATGCGGATATGTATAGGCTTACATGCAGATTTGTCACTTTTCTGTATTTTTCCGGTTTCCCCCTGTTTTACCGCAATTCTTGCCAAATTTCTTTTTTCACAACCTACTTTTCAAGGGGATGGCAACGGCCATTTGGTCATTCTTTGCACCCGGTGTTTTTCTTTACGGGTACTTATTGTATTTTGTTCAATTCAAATTGTCCATCTGAAAATGGAGATTACACGATATAAACATCCTCGTTTTTTGTTACTTTTCCCTGACCGATAACCTTAATAATCCCTTCACATTTTGCGCAAAGCGCATACACACGCACACTATCCGCTTCCGCGGAAATAATTTTGTGTATTCTGCCCATCATTTTATCGAGAAGATCGCCGTCCAGTATACACTCAAATACACTGTATTGCACCCGGTCGCCGAAATCCTCAAGCGTTTTTGCCAGCTTGGTTCTTCTTTTCGTGTCCGGTATATCATAAGAGACGAGATAAAACATACGCTATATTTCCAGTTCAAAGGGGGCGTACGGACTACCATTTTGAAGGGTTGCGGCAAGTTTTTCTGCCTGCAGACGAAAGCACTTCCTATAGGTGGTTTTTTCCTTTGTTTCCGGGTGGATAAACTCATTATTCAGCGCGCCTTCGTATTCCACAAAGAACCGTTTTAATGATTCACGCTTGAGGTATACCCCTTCCTGGGGGTTAGTGTAAAAATCATCCTGATTGAAAATCCGGTTGTTCACAAGATTGAGGGTAAGGCGGTCTGCTATCGGGGCGCGAAATTCTTCCATAAGGTCAGAAGCGAGAGACATCCGGCCATAATCAATGCTATGGTAGTAAGCAAGGTATGGGTCAAATCCCAATCCATCCAGGAGCGACGATATTTCGTTGAATATCATGGTGTAACTGAGTGAAAGCAGGGCATTCACGGGATCGGTGGAAGGGTGTTTCTTTCTTCCGGGAAAACTGAGTTTATCCAGGAGCCTCTTGCTAAAGGCGTCAAAATAGGTTCTGGCTGCACTCCCTTCCAGTCCAAACAATTGGTCAATTTGGGTTGCAGACTTTACGTCATCAAGGCGTGTTTGCAAAAGACTCGTTTCCGTGCCAAAATCAAGTTTGCGGTGGTTATACGAAAAGAGACGGATTACGTTAAGGGCGTTTTTAATCTTTCCCTCCACGATTGATTTTGATAGCGACAATCTGAAATCATTATCCCAATACTTTTTAAATTGCTGAAGACGCAAGGCAATATTCTTGGTCGATGGAGAGGTGATTTGCCCTATGAGTTTGCCCGTCCTGGTTAGAATAGCCATTTCTATGCCGTGTTCAAAGAGTTCATGCACGGCCTGCGTGGTAAACTGGACGTTGCCGAAGATAAGCACAGCATCGATCTTATGTCATTGCACGTCGAGGAGGATTTCGTCGTCCTTCTGCACAATCAACCGGTCGCCCGTCTTGCGGAGGATGGAATTTTGTTCGGTCAGATAAAGATTAGCCATAGGTATTATTTATGCCACAGAGGGAACAGAGAACACAGAGAATAAACAACAGTTGAAATACTTGTTTTCGATTACGACATAGTTCTCGTTATAACTCTGTGTACTCGGTGTCCTCTGTGGCATAAACATAAAATTATAACGAAATTCGTTTAATTCCATCAACAAGCCGGCCTTCACCAAAATTAATTATTAACGCACGCTTGAGGTTCATGCTTTTTAAGTACGATAGCGTTTGTGCTATAAAAACATCTTCTAACTTGCGAACAGATTTGATCTCAACGACAACCTCGCCATATACGAGCAAGTCCAATCTCTGCCCTTTAATCACCTTGCCTTTGTAAATCACATCAAGTTCCTTCTGCCTTTCATAGGAAACACCTCTCAGAGTAAATTCATGACAAAGCGCTTCTTCATAAATAGATTCCAGTAAACCCGGCCCCAGGATGCGATGGACTTCTATTGCCGCCGAAATAATCTGTTCTGTCAACAAATCCATAATCTTTCTCTGTGTCCTCCGTGTCCTCTGTGGCGATAATTAGCCAGTATAGATTTTGTTTCTTTTTTCAAGAAGATATTTTTTCATATCAAGGGTTTTTGGGTAAGACAGTATCTTGCGTTCCTTCTTTGGGCGGTCAAAGGGCGTCATGATCATGCTTCTGATAAAGAATACCCCGAGGAACTTAAACCCCTGTTCAAAGCTGGTAATTTGTTCTTCATCCAGGTGCAAAAGGAGTTTTTCGAGTACCTGCTTTGAGAGTTGCAGGGCATGTTTTGCCTCTTCGGGCTTTTTGCAAAGGATAACAAAGTCGTCTGAGTATCGAATTAACCGGAAATCTCTTTTTAAAAATTCCTCATCCAATTCGTCCAAAAACAAATTAGCCAGGATGGGTGAAATAGGGGAACCCTGCGGGATACCTCTTTGCAAGACGATCAAAGATACACCATCCCATATTTCCGTCTTTAACCAGAGTTCAATAAGGGTTTGAATAAAGGGAACGCGGACATATTTTTTGAATTTTTCCAGGAGCAGGGGATGATCCACGCTGTCAAAAAATGCGTCAATATCGGCATCAACAACCCAATGATACCCTTGCTCATAATATGCCTTAATCTTATAAACAGCCTGCTTTACGGAACGTCCCTTACGGTAAGCAAAACTGCACTCTTCAAACTCCCTTTCAAGTATCGGTTCAATAAACTGCAAAACGGCCGCCTGTGCTATTCGGTCTCTTACCGCCGGGATACACAATGCCCTTGCCTCAC
>JACVXV010000182.1 GCA_015661205.1 Candidatus Brocadiaceae bacterium | reverse complement strand
TTTTCTCAATAAAAACATCTTACACCTTTTGGGAAGGCAATACACCTTTTCTCTTCCTAAGTCTTACTTGTTACCCACAGATTCTGCGGACGAGCCAAAGACTAAAGTGCTATGGATCCTGTTTACTTGAAGATATGGGATGAAGCGCGCCCGTTATACAATGTCGGTCGTGCTATGGATATTCCACATATTGATTGGATGATGAATGCCTCTGAAAAAATCGCGTCTTCAAATGGTTTAGATGAGACTATATTGCTTCCCCTCGTGATTCTTCATGATGTAGGTTACTCTGCTGTCCCGCAAGAAAATCCTTTCCAAATTGATATAAGAAAGCTCCATATGAAAGAAGGTGCACGATTAGCAGGGGAAATACTTCTAAGAATTGGGTATTCTGAGGAAAAATCAAAACGCATTGTTTATTATGTTTCAATTCATGATGAATGGGCTATCGGCAATAATTTGATATATTCAAAAGACAGGATACTTGGCATATTCAATGATTTGGATTTCATGTGGATGGCAACACCGATAGGATTTGAAGCCGTACAAAAAATCCGTCAATGTTCAGTAACCGATATGGTGGCGTTTTTAAAGACTAACGAAAAGCTTACCAACAGGCCTTTTTGTTCCCCTGCAACAGCAAATATGTTTTGGAAGTATATAAGTGAACGGGAAATTGAAATAGCGCAAAACAATATTCAGAGCAACCCTAGAACCCCTCAATGTTTGGAGAAATAGGGAAAAAACGAGAATTCCGGGGACACCATACTTAATTATTGGTTTCCAGTTTGAGTATGGTGTCCCCAGTTCGCCTTGATCAACCAAACCTATACAATTCATATCCCACTTTTGCATCAAATTCAATCTTACGCCCTGCTCCCCAATCAGCATCGTAATCGCCCTGTTTTACATAACGAAAGAATAGTTATTGCCATTCTCCGGCAACGTTCATAAACAAGGCCTTCTATGAAGCCATTGAATTAATGAAACGCCGAAAGGACGAGGTCCGTCTTAACAGAATTGAAGTTACCTTGAAATCTCTGTTGACATAACCGAGATTTCAAGGTAAGCTTTTATCATGATTGATAGAATATATGACGCAAAAAAGCTTGTTTCTCTTCTAAAACGCTACCGTGTCGTTGGAATTATCGGCGCACGGCAGGTTGGGAAAACAACGCTGACGCGTTCTCTTTCCGACAAGATGCATAGCTCATCCATTTACTTCGATTTGGAAAACCCGGAAGATTTAGCACGGCTCTCAGACCCGATGCTTGCCCTCAAGGGATTGAAGGGGCTTGTTGTTATAGATGAGATACAACGAGTTCCCGAACTTTTCCCCATTTTAAGGGTGCTTGCGGACCGTCCAAAGGCGTCGGCACGCTTTCTGGTTCTCGGAAGCGCTTCTCCGGAACTCCTCCGTCAGGGGTCTGAATCGCTCGCTGGCCGAATTATTTACCATGAATTGGGAGGTTTTTCTCTGGATGACGTGGGAATAAAGAACTACATGCGATTGTGGTTGCGGGGAGGGTTCCCCCGGTCGTACCTTGCTTCCTCTGATACGATTAGTGAAGAATGGCGTCGCGGATTTATACAGACTTTTCTCGAAAGAGACCTCCCGCAGTTGGGAATTACTATCCGTTCAACTACCATGCATCGGTTCTGGGGCATGCTTGCGCATTATCATGGCCAGGTTTGGAATGCTTCCGAATTCGGGAGGTCTTTTGGCGTTGCAGATACGACAGTTCGCAACTATCTGGATTTGTTATCATCGGCATTGGTTGTGAGGCAGTTGCTGCCGTGGCATGAAAACATCTCAAAACGCCAGGTGAAATCACCAAAGATATACATTGCAGACAGCGGTTTGCTTCACACGTTACTCGGCATAAAAACCCGTAGTGATCTGGAAAGGCATCCCAAGATCGGGGCATCATGGGAGGGTTTTATCATTGAGCAGGTTATTCACCGGATGGGGTTCAGGAAGGAGGAGTGTTTTTTCTGGGCGACCCATGCAGGCGCCGAACTGGACCTTCTCGTTGCCAGGGGAAAGGACAAGCTGGGCTTTGAAGTCAAGCTTACCAGCTCGCCGCGTGTGACGCCCTCAATGAGAAGTGCCCTTGCAGACCTAAAGCTCAAGCGCTTGTACGTAATTCACTCGGGTGAAGAGACGTTTCAACTCGAGAGAAACATCCAGGCGATTGCGCTGACCCGATTACTTGAAGATATCAAACTTTAGCGACGGTGTGTACGGCTTCCGGCGTGGCGTGCCATCAGAACTGTAGCTCAAACCTTCAGGTTTGATGAATGTTGCACGCGACACAGATACATGCATTGCCAGGCATTGGGTGAATGGTTTCAGCGCGACGTACAATACCGGCGTTCATCAGGGCTGAAGCCCTGAGCTACTTATAGACCATCAGCAAGTCTCTTGTCTCGACGCATTCCTTTGCCTTGACCAGCACCTCGGCTATCTCGCCGTCGTGCTCGGCATAAACGGTTGATTCCATCTTCATGGCCTCCATGACCAGCAGCGGGTCGTTCTTGGCGACCTTATCGCCGACGGCAACCTTCACGCCGATTACCATGCCCGGCATGGGCGCGCCGACGTGCTTGATGTTTCCCTCTTCCGCACGGCGGCGTTTGATCACGGACGCGGCCACCTTCCGGTTGGCGATCATCACCTCACGCGGCTGGCCGTTTATTTCAAAGAAGACGGCGCAATTCCCATCTTCGTTCGGCGGGCTAATGGCGAACACCTTGACGATCAGGGTCTTTCCTTCTTCGATGTGTATGGCAACCTCTTCGTTCGTAGGCAGGCCGTAAAAGAAGACGTCCGTTGGAATGACGGACACGTCGTCGTATTTACTCCTGTGTTCGGCATACTGAATAAAGACCTCCGGGTACATCAGGTAGGACATGAGTTCTTCGTTAGTAATAGGTCTGGACAACTGCTCCTCAACCTGTAACTTCTTCTTTTCAAGGTCTACCGGCGGCAGATTCGCACCGGGCCTTTCCGTGGAGGCAGGTTCTCCACGCAGTATTTTGGCCTGCACGTCTTTCGGAAATCCCCCGGTCGGCTGGCCGATACGGCCTTCAAAGAATTCGACAACGGAGTTGGGCAACGAAACGTCCCTGCTACCGGACAGAATATCCTGGGCATTGAGGTCGTTTGTCACCAGGAAAAGGGTCATGTCGCCAACGACCTTTGAAGAGGGAGTCACCTTCACAATGTCCCCAAAAAGCTGGTTAACGTCCGCGTAAACGTCGGTAATTTCATGCCATCGGTGCGCCAATCCCATCGAATGCGCCTGCTGGAAAAGGTTGGTAAACTGGCCGCCGGGTATCTCGTGATGGTACACCTCGGCGGTGCTTGATTTCTGAATGGATTCAAACGGCGCATAATACTCCCTGACCACTTCCCAGTAATCCGAAAGCAACCCCAGCGACCTGAAATCCATGCCCGTGTCACGTTCATGAAAACGGAGCATTTCCACCAGGGTATTGAGATTGGGCTGGGAGGTCAGTCCGGCAAGCGGCCCAAAAGCAACGTCAACAATGTCTACGCCCGCCTCTGCGGCCTTAATGAGGGTGGCAATCTGGCCTCCCGACGTATCGTGGGTGTGGAGGTGAATGGGTATCTTCAACTCCGATTTCAATGCGCTCACCAGCTTATAAGCGGCGTAAGGCTTCAAAAGCCCGGCCATGTCTTTAATCGCCAGGATATGCGCGCCGTGCCGTTCCAGTTCCTTCGCCATGGTTACGTAATAGCCGAGCGTATACTTTTTCTGCTTCGGATTCAGGATATCCCCGGTATAGCAGATAGCTGCCTCGCAGAGCATGTCGGTCTCCAGGACGGCGTCCATCGCCACCTTCATGTTCGCAACCCAGTTAAGGGAGTCGAAGACGCGGAATACGTCAATACCGCTCTCTGCCGCCTGTTTTATGAATGCCTTAACAACGTTGTCGGGGTAATTGGTATAGCCCACGCCATTGGATGACCTGAGCAACATTTGGAAAAGTATGTTGGGCGCTTGCCTGCGCATGGAACGCAGACGTTCCCAGGGACATTCATGGAGAAATCTCATGGCAGTGTCAAAGGTCGCGCCTCCCCACATCTCCAGGGAGAAGAAATCGGCATGGTTTCTGGAGTAGGACTCGGCTATATTCAGCATGTCTGCGGTTCTCATGCGGGTGGCCAGCAACGACTGGTGCGCGTCACGGAAGGTCGTGTCCGTCAGCAGTAATTTTTTCTCACCGAGAATGTGCTGGGCGAATTTTTTAGGCCCCATTTCCAGGAGCATATCACGGGTGCCTTCAGGCCTTGGAATCTTGCGGTTAATCGGTGGCACCGGCGCTTTGCGGCGGAACACGGACTTCGGCTTCTCCTTGATAAGCGGGTGGCCGTTTACCATGATGTCGCCTATGAAACGTATCGTGCTGGCGGCGCGGTCCCTACGGTGAGGGAATAGAAACAGATTGTGGTTTTCGTCAATAAAGCGCGTGGTACACTTGCCCTTCAGGAAATCTACGTGGTTGACCAGGTTGATGAGAAACGGGATATTGGTCTTTACGCCGCGGATCCTGAACTCCTGCAATGCCCTGTCCATACGGCGCGCCGTCTCTTCAAAGCAGGTTCCAAAGGCCGTGACCTTTACCAGCAAGGAGTCGTAGTATGGGGTAACGAGTGCGCCGGAGAAGGCGGTGCCTGCGTCCAGGCGGATACCTATGCCGCCCGCGGAACGGTAGTTCTGTATACGTCCGTAGTCGGGAATAAACTTGTTGGAAGGGTCCTCGGTGGTAATCCGGCACTGGAAAGCGATGCAGTTAATGCGGATCGAATCCTGGTTCGGTATATTAATTTCCGGCGAATGAAGCGGGTACCCCTCGCTGATCAATATCTGCCGCTTCACAAGGTCGATTCCCGTGATCGTTTCCGTGACGGTATGTTCGACCTGTATTCGGGGGTTGATTTCAATAAAGTAGTATTTGCTCATCTCCGTGTCCAAGAGAAATTCTACCGTGCCGGCATTATCGTAGCTCACGGAATTGCATATTTTAACGGCTGCGTCACAGATGCGCTGTCTGAGGCTGTTTTCAAGATTTTGCGCCGGGGCAATTTCGACGACCTTCTGATGGCGTCTTTGCAGGGAGCAGTCTCGCTCGTACAGGTGAACAATATTCTGGTGTTTATCGCCAAGTATCTGCACCTCGATGTGGCGTGCCTTTTCGACATATTTTTCAATAAAACACTCATCGGAGCCAAAGGCCGTCAGGGATTCACGCTGCGCTTCAGCTAAGCGGTGCCCCAATTCCAGTTCGCTGCGCACCACACGCATACCGCGTCCGCCGCCGCCATGGGCAGCCTTGACAATAACCGGGTACCCTAGTTTGGCGCAAATTTCCCGCGCCTCGTCCAGGCTTTTAACGGGGAGATCGGAGCCGGAGAGTATGGGTACCTGAGCCGCCGCTGCTATCTTCCTGGCGGAGGTTTTATCGCCAAGCAGTTTAAGCACGTCAGGACGTGGGCCGACGAAGATAATGCCCGCATTTTCGCAAGCGCGGGCAAATTTGGTGTTTTCCGAGAGAAACCCGTAGCCGGGGTGTATAGCGTCAATATCCTTCTCTTTCGCCAGTTGAACAATGCCTTCTATGTCAAGATAGGCCTTTACCGGCTCGCCACTCTTGCCGATTTGATACGACTCTTCGGCTTTAAACCGATGAAGGGCGAAACGGTCCTCGTGTGAATAAATTGCCACGGTATGTATGCCAAGTTCGTGCGCTGCCCGGCAGACCCGTATTGCTATTTCACTGCGGTTGGCAACGAGAAGCCTTTTAATTTTCCTAATGCTGTTTTCCATAAAAACACCTTTACCTGATACAACGTTTTTACAACGTCACCATAATGAATCTAGAAAATAAAATTTATTTATTATAACGGTTTATTAAGTATATTCCACCTTAATTTTTTGTGTTTGTTTGTGGCGGCGGGAGGCAGGGGAATAAGGAAACTCCTTATCTGTCAACCGGGGACGGTTGACCTGCTGCATGTTTTTCTCGTTCCTTGATTTTTGACAGGATAACAGGATTAACGGGATATTTTCAGTAAGTTCTTTATATTCCCTATCACCGCCTCGTAGTATGGGAAACGAGAGTAATTTGGCGGAGTCTGTTATTAACAGCAAGTTTGTTGAAATTCTGCTGACACAGGCGCGTAATCCGACGCCTGTTGTAGTAAACGTACTTAACACGTATGGGATAAACCCCCGTGCTACGAGATCACATTGAATTTCCTATACTTTGCTATAGAGCCTCCGCATAAACTAAAAAACAAATCATCAAAAAGCAAAAAGGTATGTCAAAAGTCCTGGTGATAAAATAAATTTAACTTCACAGCGAAGGT
>JACVXV010000181.1 GCA_015661205.1 Candidatus Brocadiaceae bacterium | reverse complement strand
GATTGCCCTGGCAGATGGTCGAGGTACACGAACCCACCCGATTGATACTGCTCGTTTGTTGTAAGGTCGGGACGATGGAGGCCATCCTCGGCGAGGCATTCGGATATGCCGGCCAGCCGGGGCACTTTCAGTGTCTGGTGAAACACAATTGGATTACCCTTGCAATTCATGACCAGGAGCAGGAAAAGTTGTTTATGTGGAAGGGTGGGATGGAAGGCCGGTTTGTACCATTCGAGGAAACGGTGGCCGTTCCCGAATACAAGGGTAACGATCCACGGTTTTTCATCGAACAGGATCATCTTTTGTTTGGCAAAATTACCTAGGAGTACGCGGTGGAACACTCTTTGATTACTTATCTTGTGTATTACTTTATATTGTTCCCAATTACCAAGATATTGTTTGTGAATATCCAGTATTTTACCAGCAAGCATGAACCTGGGGAGTACATGGTTCGTAAACTGGTACATTGGGGAAACGCCAGTGATTTTATTCATGTTGCGATAGCCGTTTATTTCCTGGGATTCAGGGAAGTTACGGTGCAGATCGAAAACTTCTGCTTCCTTGGCTGGCCATTCATCGTGCATTGGGACCTCCTTACGTTTATCTTTTTGGCCTTCACGACGATCATCATTGCGGTCATCGGCCACTTTTCTCTTTTCTACCTGCACCGCGACGTGTATTATCAGAAGTTCTTTTCCCTCTATTTTATCTTTCATTTGTCCATAAAGCTTATCGTCCTCAGTTCCGGCTCCTCCTTTTTGTTCATGGGTTGGGAACTATTGGGCTTTTCGTCGGTGCTGCTGATTGCTTTCTATGAGCACCGTTCCAATCCGCTCAAGAACGCCATGCGGATACTGTTTATTTATGAGTTGGGAGATATCTTCCTGCTTGCCCTGATCGTGCTGTTGCTCTTCTTTCACACCGAAGATATTGCCGGGCTGGCGTCGGTTCTGGGGCAACATAACTGTGAGTGGGCGATGATCTTGTTGATTATCGCATGCTTCTTCAAGTCGGGTATTTTCCCATGGATATGGCTGCCGCGGGCGATGGAGGGTCCCACGCCGTCGAGTGCGGTTTTCTATGGTTCGTTATCAACGCATATACCCATTTTTCTTCTCCTGCGCTTCTGGCCCAAGGAGTGGTCGCTTCCGGCGTATTGGCCTGAGGTATGGACGATTTCACATCCGGCCAATGCCATCGCCGTTGCGATTGCCATTTGTGTGTTTTCAGCCTTCATCACGACCCATTTGAGCCGGCAGGTCTCCGATGCCAAGAATGCCATTGCGTATGCCGTCATGACACAATTAGCGATCATCTACATCGAAATTTTCTTCGGACTTCGTACCCTGGCGTTGGTTCACGTGGTATCACATGGTTTCTATCGTACCTTTGAGTTCTTGCGCACCCCGTCATTGTTACACCTTTACCACACTATGGAGACGCGACGTCCCAGAACAACGAGCACCGGGAGCCACTTCAAAGCTTTGCTTCCTGAGGGATTGAGAAACTGGCTTTACACACTTACGATTAATGACTTTGGCTTTTTCTCCCGCTCATTTGACTTTATTGATTATTTTCTCGGCCTGAAATTCCTGCGTTATGACAGGAAGGTATCGCGCCGTTTCGCCATTATGATTGCCTCGGTATGGGTAGTCTTTAGCATCATAATCTTCCTTCTCAACGGGAATTTTTTCAGTGTGGAAAATATCGCCGATGGCCGTGGGAATACCTTCACAGCCTTCATTGTCAACTGGAAATACTTCAACCCCATAGATGAGATATTACTGGCGCTGTCGGTGGGTTTCAGTGTTTTATGCTTTTATAATATTCGCAGAGTGGGCATGTTTTTCACGACACTCGCTTGCTCCGCAGCCACGGTAGGAATCGAACATACGTTGCTATTGGCAAAGCATACCGACGAGTCAAACCTGCTTTACTGGATATCTTTGATTGTCATTGCCAGTGTCTTTGCGGGGATTGTCTTTTACACGGCATATACCTTCTCAAATAGTAACGGGAATCACCCGAGCTATACCGCGAGGCTCTCTCGTTCTCCCCTGACGAACTTATTGTTGTTTGCCATCGGTCTCTCCATTGTGGGCGTGCCGGGTCTCGGCATTGTCTTGGCTTGGGAATATCTCATCCACTATACTGCGCAGGTCTCACCGTACATGGTCGTGAAGGGATTCTTTATCATTAAGGTGGACACGCTGCTGGTATTCCTGTTTTACTTCAGCAACTTTCTCGGATTTCCAGACCTTAAAGTGCAGGTGCTGCACCACTACAAGCGGGATACTTTGCATCTCCGATGGGTGCAGAAGCATACTTGAGGGGGTTGGCATTTGTTAAATTAGGCCTTTCGGCGACTTTTTCGATGTAGGGCGAAGTGCCACTTCGCCCGTAACGAAGCAATCGCTTCGTTCTACAACTTTGAATTTCCTATACGTTAAATTAGGCATTCGGCGACTTTCATCCGCGCAACCGAGACGGTTGCGCTACTAGTTTGAAATTCCTATACATTAAATTAGGCCTACGGCGACTGATTTGTGTTCACACTCAAGGACACGGGCGCCGTGTCCCTACATTGAAATTCCTATACATTTAAAATTTGTTGTAATTATGTAGTAATAAAAAGTTTTTACCCTTCCATTGCGTCCTTTACGGTGAACTTTTATCCTAATTTTACGGTGGAAGACTAAGTGTTTTACGATGAGGTGTTTGTATGCAGGATGAAAAACAAAAATTAATGCAAATAGTTAATCTCGGACTGGAATTTGCCCAGATCAAGGATTTCGACTTGCTTCTGGAAAGAATTCTTACCGAGGCTCGGCAGTTTGTGAATGCCGATGCAGGTTCCATTTACATTAGAGAAGGCAGCATACTAAAGTTTAGCTACTGCCAGAATGAAACTTTGCGGAAAAAGCTGCCTCACGGTAAGAAGCTCATTTATGCCACCTTCACCATCCCGATTAATGAAAAGTCGATCTCGGGATATGTGGCCTATACGGGCAAGACCCAGAACATTCCCAATGTATACACCTTGCCGGGAGGAGTTCCTTATTCATTTGATAAACGTTACGACGAGTTGTCACAGTACCGCACGCGGTCAATGTTGTCTATCCCTTTAAAAACCAACAGGGGTGACGTCATTGGTGTGCTGCAATTGATAAATGCGCAAGACAATAATGCAAACATCATACCCTTTGCAATTGATGACGAACCCTTGATAATGCATTTTGCCAATAACGCTGCTATGGCTGTTGAACGTGCACAGATGACGCGGGCCATCATTTTGAGGATGATCAAGGTGGCGGAACTGCGCGACCCGAAGGAAACGGGGGCGCACGTAAACCGTGTGGCGTCGTATTCCGTTGAGATATATGAGACATGGGCGTTGAAAAAGGGTATTCCGCAAAAGGAGATTGACAAGAACAAGGACATCCTTAGGATGGCTGCCATGTTGCACGACGTGGGGAAGGTGGCTATTTCCGACGCAATTTTGAAAAAACCCGGAAAGCTTGACCCTTCTGAAATCGAAATTATGCGGCAGCACTCCTTTCTGGGGGCGAAGCTCTTTTCCGACAAATATTCTGATTTCGACGACGCCGCTTTACAGGTGGCGTTAAATCATCACGAGCGGTGGGATGGCAATGGATATCCGGGCCACGTTGACCCGCTGACCGGCACGCCCATGCCCAGCCATGTAAACGAGAAGGGCGGGGCTATAGGTAAGAAAGGCGAGGAGATTCCGGTCTTTGGCAGGGTAGTTGCCATTGCAGACGTGTATGATGCCTTATGCTCACGCAGGGTATACAAGGAACCCTGGGATGAGTCAAAGGTGCTGGAAACCTTGAGTAAGGATTCAGGCTCCCATTTTGATCCCGATATGATAGACTCCTTTTTTAGCAATCTGGACGTTATCCGCAACATCACGGCTAGGTATCCTGATAAATAAGGAGAATATCGGTGAAGAGGTTGAAATATACGGCGAGAAGTTTTTCCCTGTTTTTTACCTTATGGAGGAGTATCAAGTGGAGCGTGACATTTGCAATAAACAGGTCTCGGAAGCGGTGCAATCGCTGGTTCAGGAAAAACCGGTTAACATTAACGTCCCATGAAGACACGGTACAGAAAATTAGGAAAAGTGCGTTTCGCCGAGCTGTTACTCTTTTTTGAGGCCTGTTTGATGCTTATTGCAGCGACGCTCGTGAAAAACATGCTGCCCTTCCGCTGGTATGCGTGGTTTTTGGGTAATAGTGGTCCTGGCTTGGACGTTCGTGATCACGGGGAGGTGGGAATTGAGCGGATACTCCCCTTGATAAACGCATTACGGCGAGGAAGCCGCTATCTCCCGTTGGAATGCAAGTGTCTCGTTAACGCGATAGCGGGGAAAGCGATGTTAAAATGCCGCCGCATTCCCAGCGCCGTCTATCTGGGAGTAGCCAAAAACGGCGAGGGGAACATTGACGCCCATGCCTGGCTCAAAGCGGGAAAACACCTGGTAACCGGCGCCGCCGGTATGGAGAGATTCAAGTCACTGGCCGCCTTTAGCGACCGCGTACAGCCTCATCATTAATTAAATCATCTCCATATCTCCATTGGGAGAAGCAAGGTGGTTGCTCTGGCCGTCCCCCGCCAACCTTAAAAAACACCAAACAATCCAACACAAAAATGGGGATGCTCCCCACCTAATGTACTAACGTCCATCACCCCGTCTACAGCTTAACTTCACTCGTTATTTCAACCATATCTATTATAGGAAGTTTTACCGATTTTTCCTTCAGAAGCGAATCTGCCACGTCCTGAGGAGCGCTTCGGTAATGTAACACGGTCTTTATCTTTATGGGCGACTTGGCGTCCGCCGGGATAAAGCAAACAAACCGTTCTTCCTTTTGGCCTTTTGGTGGAATGCGATTGTCGGAAATAATGTGCGTCGCTTTCCATACGTGAAGGGTTGGGTTCCCCTCTTCATCGCCAAATGTGGTGTGGTAGATGATGGCTTTGGGGTCTATGCCTCCCTTATCGTCCACCTGCCCGCTTTGATAAATGATTTTATCTTCCCCGTCAACCACCGAAACGGATAGCCACATTTGCCTCAATTCCGTAAGTCCCGTGGGGAGGTAATGGCCGCAGCCGGTGTTTTTTACATTGACTTGAAACCGTAACACATTCCCCCGCTGGTAGCTTGGGTCGATTAAGACGTCCAGGGTCGCGGCATGTTTGAGCCGATCAATCGCCAATTGCGGCTGAATTTCGGAATTCGGCGGTAGGGATATGGGCGCGGTGCTTCCACCGACAAAGTAATGGGTCCAAATGTGTGGACGCTTTTTGCCCCCCATGATTTCAGGCGATGCAAAGCCAGGATTATCAGGCCTTTCGGTGTTTCCGGTTCCCGGAACGCCGGGGCGCTGCCGCATGTGGCAATCCTGGCAGTGTACGGTCGTTGCCTGATCTTCCGTGTTATAAGGGCCTTGCCGCCACTCGGTATAGGTCTGTTCAATGGGAAGGTTGTTCCCCGCGTGTGAGACGTCGTGGCAACCCCCGCAAAACTCAGAACGGGTGTGCAGTTCTGAATACTGGCTTTTATGGATTGTTTCCGGACAATCACTAAACGGTCCGTATTTTGTACCACCCTCCATCGTGGCGGCGTTTCCGGGACTCAATATGTACGGCGCGTTTCCAATGCCGGTTGTTGCGCGAACGGAATGGCAAAAGTCGCAGATAACGCCTGCCTTTTCATCGTCAAGCGCCAGGGAGAGATCAGCGCTGCTGTGGCCAATGGGGAAGTGGCATCGTACGCACGACTCTATATTGCGCTTCTGCGATTCACCCTCGGCCGTCTCTACACCTAAACGATAGACCGCCTGGAAAAGCGGGTTTTTCCAGGCATTGGCGTGGGTGGAGCCGCTCCACATCTTGAATATCTCAGGATGGCAGGCGCCGCAAGAAATAGGGCTGAAAAATTGGTGTAATTTAACGTCGCCCGGTACGGTGATGGGTTGATCAATAACGTTCTCCGGCCTTTTTCCGACGGGAAGTTTCCAAGTAGGTGACCATTCACCCGGATCGCTTGCAAACGATACGTTAAGGCTACAGAAAAGGGAAAATATCCCCACAATGGTATATTTTAGATTGGTACGCATACGTCATTATCCTTTCATTTTATTGAGTAAAAATGTTTCAACCCGCTCCCAAGCTTCGGCTTGGGAACGGGGTTACAGTGAACTTAATATTCTTCGGGCGGATTCTGCCTTGCCTCTACAAGGTTGTTTGCTTTTCTTCTAGCCCCATAGGGGCGGCCTGTTTGTAGAATAGAGAATCTAAACACCACAAAAGCTCCGTAGGAGCGACCTATGGGTATTTTGGTAGGCTATGTGCCGCGCTTGATAATAAAAAAAC
>JACVXV010000050.1:3098-22866 GCA_015661205.1 Candidatus Brocadiaceae bacterium | reverse complement strand
GCGACCTTTTATGCCCAGTTTCATTTAAAGCCGCGCGGAAAACACGTGATTAAGGTGTGTTGTGGAACGGCCTGCCACGTGAAGAACGCAAAGCGCCTTTCAAATAAAATAGAGTCGAAATTAAAGATTAAGGTGAACGAAACTACGGAAGACAGGGAGTTTACGTTTGAGGAGGTATCTTGCCTGGGCGCCTGTGGCATTGCCCCGGTGGTGACGATTGATGACCACGTACACGGCGAAATATCTCCTGAAAAACTTGAAGAGGTTTTGGATACTTACAAGCAGCCTGCTAGGTAAATGAGAGAATGGATAATACGTCTACACATTTAGAGAAGAACTACAAGGTCGATGATGCCGGGGGCAAAACGCACTCCGTTATCGCCGTTTGCCTGGGTACCGGCGGGGTTGCCGCGGGCGGCAATTACGTCTTCCAGAAATTTGAGGAAGAGGTTAAAAGGTTAAATCTGGATATCACCCTGGGAAAGCGTGTTTGCAAGACTTCTAAAACGGGTTGCAGGGGTTTGTGTTCAAAAGACGTCCTTGTTGACATCACAATACCGGGGGCGAAACCGTTAACCTATGAGAAGGTTACAGCCGCGATGGTCTCCGAGATTGTTGAGCAGCATCTGGTAAAAAACACCCCGATTGAAAAATGGCTGGCAAAGGAAGATTATCACAAATTCTATGACAGCCAGTACCGCCTTGTCCTTGGCAACTGTGGTGTAATCGATCCGGAAGACATAGAGGCATATATTTATCGAGGCGGATACGAGGCGCTTAAAAAAGTCTTAAAATCGATGAAGCCTGAAGAGGTTATTCAGGAGATTAAGAAGTCAGGCCTTAGAGGGCGTGGCGGCGGCGGGTTTCCGACGGGTGAAAAGTGGGCGTCCGGCGCGAAATATTCCGCCGACGAGAAGTTTATCGTCTGCAATGCGGACGAAGGCGACCCCGGCGCTTTTATGGATAGAAGCCTTATGGAAGGCGACCCCCATGCGGTGCTGGAAGGCATGATTATCGGGGGATACGCGATAAAGGCCACAAGCGGATACATATACATACGCGCCGAGTACCCATTGGCCGTGAAACGGTTGCATATAGCTATTGAACAAGCGCACGAACGTGGATTCTTAGGGGAAAATATTTTAAATAGCGGTTACAGCCTCACTATTTTTGTCAAGGAAGGGGCTGGCGCATTTGTTTGCGGCGAATCGACCGCGCTGCAATATTCTATCGAAGGGAAACGGGGCATGCCGCGTACAAGGCCGCCCCAATCGGTGGAGGCAGGGTTATGGGATAAACCCACCGTTTTAAACAACGTGGAAACGTTTGGCAACGTGCCGATAATTCTTACAAGGGGCGCTGACTGGTATTCAAAGCTCGGCACGGAAAAAAGCAAAGGGACGAAGATATTTTCTTTGACGGGCAGGATAAAAAACCCGGGGCTAATAGAAGTACCCATGGGCGCTACGATACGGCAGATCGTGTTCGACATGGGCGGCGGAATTCCGAAAAAGAAAAAGTTCAAGGCCGTTCAAATTGGCGGTCCGTCCGGCGGGTGTCTGCCTGAGTCCCTGCTTGATACCCCCATAGATTATGAATCCCTGCTTGGTTTAGGCGCGATGATGGGTTCCGGTAGTTTTGTGGTCGTTGATGAAACCACTTGTATGGTGGATATGGCACGGTTCTTTATGACCTTTTGCGCGAGTGAATCCTGCGGGAAATGCCCGCCTTGCCGGATCGGTACGACCCTTATGTTGGAGATTCTTACCCGTATTACCATGGGTGAGGGCGAAGAGAAGGATATCGAAGTTTTGGAGCAGATGAGCGACGAGATGAAGGTGATGTCTCTTTGCGGCCTCGGCCAATCCGCCCCCAATCCGGTAAAATCGACGCTCCGGTATTTTAAGGATGAATACCTTTCACATATTCGAGACAAGGTTTGCCCCACCTCGACCTGTGTGGCGCTCCATAAATATGAAGTAACCTCAGAAAAGTGCGTAAAATGTCAGGCGTGTATCCGCAACTGCCCGGTTAAGGCCATCAGTGGCAGCGCGGCAGAAACCGCCGTTATTGATAAGGGAAAATGTATTAAGTGTAATCTCTGCTACGAAAAATGTAATTTCATGGCGATCAAATGAAAACAGTACATCTTGTTATAGACGATAAATCAATTGCAGTTCCCGAGGGAACAAACATATTCCAGGCGGCGATAGATAATAATATCTACATTCCGGGGCTGTGCTATCAACCGAAACTGCCCCAGTTTGGCGGCTGCCGGCTTTGTATGGTGGAAGTCACGGAAAGAAGGACGGGGCACCGCTTTGCCTGCGCCCACCCCGTATCGGAAGGGATGATCGTAAAGGTCAATACCCCAAAAATAACCCGATACCGAAAGTCCGTTATGGAATATTTGCTGGCGCACCATCCGCTTGATTGTCCTACCTGTGACAAATCGGGTGAGTGCGGGTTGCAAAACATTTCCTACGATCTCAATTTGGCGCCGGGGAGGTTTAAGACCACCAGGATGAATGTCCCGGTAATCCGTGATAATCCCCTCCTGGAATTGAACAGGAACCGTTGTGTCCTTTGCGGAAGATGTGTCAGTACGTGTAAAGAAATTGAGGGTCTGGGGGCGATCGACTTCCAGAATCGCGGTATCAAGACGGTTATCGGCACGGCTTTTGACAAACCGCTGGATTGCAGCTTCTGCGGCGGTTGTGTGGCGGTTTGTCCGACGGGCGCATGGCAGGACAGGACTCTTGGCTTCGGCGGCAGGTCATGGGAATTCATGAAAACCCCCACGATATGCCCTTATTGCAGTGTCGGGTGTACGATTGTGTTAAATACGAAGGCATCCCCACCGCGGCGTGATGGGGGAGTGGATACCGTGAAGCGCGTGACATCCGATGACTACACCGGAATTAACGAAGGAAACCTGTGCGTAAAGGGGAGATTTGGTTACGAGTTTATACACTCTTCCGAGCGTATAAACACCCCCTTGCTGCGTAGGGACAATGAATTGATCCCCGTTTCCTGGGACGAGGCCATTGCCTGTATATCGGAAAATTTTAAAAAGATTATTGCCGAACACGGCGGGGCGTCCATCGGCGGCATCGGCTCGGAAAAATCCACCAACGAAGAAAATTACCTTTTCCAGAAATTCTGCCGTACCGTATTAAAAACCAATAACATTGACAATCTGAGCAATATAAAATCGCCCTTCCTTAACGGACTTATTTACAAATCGGTTATCCATGGATTTGCGTCGGCGTCGCTTAAAGATATTGAAACAGCAACGACACTGTTCTTTTTCGGGGCGGATATAACAGAGGCTCACCCGGTGATCGGCAACATGGCGAGAAAAGCAATACGGTTAAAAGGCGCGAATCTCGTTATTGCCAACGCGCGGAACGTCCAGTTCCAAAGCCAGGCGAGGAGTGACGTCCGCTTACGATATGCATTGGGAAGTCAGGTGGCGTTGGTTAACGCCATCATGAAGGCCATTATAGATGGGAATCTTGTGGACTTGAAGAAGGTAGAGGCGTCCACGAACAACTTTCCGGCCTTGCGCGGACAGTTAAACAACTTTGATCCGCAATTGACGGGTATTTCCGCGGAGACGATAAAACAGGCCGCCACGCTGTTAACGAACAACGGGAACAGTTACCTTGTTTGCGGCAAGGACGTGGAGGAAGACCCACAGGGCAAGGATATCATAGAGGCGTTGCTGAATCTGTGTGCGCTTATTAACGCCGGCTACAATGCGGATACGAACAGCGCCAGGATTTCAATATTCTTTTCAAGGTCTCATAATAATTCCCAAGGGGTGAATGACGTGGGGGTTGTCCCCGGGTATCTGCCGGGATATGCCGATATTGAGAATGCTTCCTCCAGGGAAACCGTGGAAAACGTCTGGGGGGTGAAATTACCCGATGATATGTGCAAGAAGGATAACCAGGACGTCTTTGACCTTGCGCTCCAGGACAAATTAAAGGCGCTTTATATCATGGGGGAAAATCCCATGGTCAATCATCCCGACGGCAAGAAAGTCCATGACGCCTTGCAGAAGGTGGGGTTTATCGTTGTTCAGGACACCTTTCTGACGGAAACAGCACGGAAGGCAAACGTCGTCCTTCCATCTGCCACCTTTGCTGAAAAGGAAGGCACCTTTACCAACATGGGAATGCTCGTGCAACGGCTAAACAAGGCCATTCCGCCCGTCGGAAATGCCAGGCCGGATTGGCAAATCATATCTGATATTGCAAAAAAGATGGGGCATGCATTTGCCTACGCCAGCCCGAAGGACGTTATGGTGGAACTGGAGCGGGTTTCCCCGGCTTACTCAGGGATTATTTATGACCGCCTGAAGAGAAAAGAATTCCATTGGACGTCGTTTCTTTTAACGAAGAACAAGCCATTGAAGTACACGTTTGGCGTTATTGAGCCGGGCGTTTTGAATATCAGTGTGAGCAAGGATTTCCCGTTCATTTTACTCACCGGCGCAAACCTGAACCACCAAGGGACTTTTTCAAGACATACAAAGGCGCTGATGTCGGTTGCCCCGGAATGCCTTGTTGAGGTAAGCAGGAATGATGCGCGGGCGATGGGCGTCAATAATGGGGACGTGGTTATCATCGAATCCGCCCGTAATAAGATAAAACTGAAGGCAAAGGTTTCCGGCAAGGTATCGGAAGGGATGGTGTTTATTTCCGAAGACTATGAACGGCAGCCGGTGAATCTCTTGAGAGACGGCGCGTATACGCCCGTCAGAATTCATAAAGAAATCGGGTGAACTATGGCAAAAAAAGGGCAAACGTATTTTTGCGAGATATGTAGACAAAAAGTCGCCGTGATTGAAGAAGGCTTTGGTGTGCTGGTTTGCTGCGGTCAGGAGATGAAGTTTGTTGCACCCAAAGGGATGATGGAAACCTGGACAACCGCCCATCATGCGCCCGATGGCGGCGTGCCTTATGTGTGCAAGGTGTGTAAACAGAAGGTACGGGTTGTTGCTGAAACGACGGGGATATTAGAATGCTGTGGGCAGAAGATGGTGCGGGAGGGGAAAATAGCTCTTTAGCAAGGCTAACAAAAAGCGTTTGAAACCACAGATTTCACAGATTACACAGATTTTTGATTGTTAAATACCACAATTTATTAAGGGAAAGATAGTAATTAGGTATTGGGCATCATTTAGGATGCGTCAAAAATGAATCATCCGTCTACATTGAAACGACAATTCCAAGTTATCTCACTGCTTGGAGAAGTCCAGAATTGATTATGGCTGCCAACCAAGAGGCGACAAGAAGCTGGTGGGAGTCCTCGCGCCCTAGATATGAGCTTTTTATTTCCGCCATAGTCACCCAGGAAGCAAGCGGAGGTGATCTGGAGGCGGCAAAACGTCGGGCTGCTGCAATCGAAGGATTACCGGAACTGGATATATCAGAAGAAGTCGAATTACTGGCAGCACGACTCTTTGCAGGTACTGCGTTACCGGACAACGCGAAGACCGACGCACTGCATATTGCCGTCGTCACAGTTCATGGCATTAACTATCTGCTCACTTGGAACTGCAAACACATTGCAAACGCAGTCATACGAACAAAGATTGAGGGTGTTTGCAGAGCCGCTGGATATGAGCCACCGGTAATCTGTACACCCTTGGAATTGATGGAGGAATAAGAGGTGTGGCAAGACCTATTGTTGAAGAAGTTCGCCGTATTAGAGACGACCACGAACGAACATTCAATTACAACCTTCATGCCATCTGCGAGGATTTTCGCAAGAAGCAGTCATCGTCTGGACATAAGGTTGTAACTCGTCAACCACGTAGGCCGATGTCCCATGTCGCCCAACAAGACGATACAGCCGATCTCGTAGCCTCCGCTTCGCTGCGGCAAAATGGTGGCTAAGCTTGGACATAGGTACATGGGAAAAATAATTACAAAAGACAGCATCGCGGAATGCAAAAAGAAAGAAGCTCAAGATATTGAGAAAAAGCACTTGTTTAAAGCCCACAAACATTGTGGTGTTATTAAATGAAACAGAAAGCCGGTAAAATATCAAAAGGCGCTGGGAGATGAATGGTTGAAATAGCAGTTAAAGAGTGGAATTCCATTAATGAGAATGTGCGGTTTTCGGCACACAATGCCTGCCCTACATGATTAAACTATGAACAAAGAATTATTTATTTTTATCATTATTGCCAGTGTAAAGGTACTCCTTGTGTTTGGGGCAGTCCAGTTCATGGTCATTGCTATGATCTGGCTTGAAAGGAAGATCATGGCGCACATGCAAGTGCGCCTTGGCCCCATGCGGGTTGGGCCTCACGGGTTGTTGCAACCTATTGCCGACGGTATAAAACTGCTTTTCAAGGAAGACATTATCCCGCAAAAGGCCAGCAAATTCCTTTTTATCCTGGCGCCGATAATGACGGTTGTGCCTGCCCTGGTCACCTTTGCCGTTATTCCCTTTGGAGACACGATAACGATTTTTGGGCGTAGTATCGACCTGGTAATTACTGATATCAACGTGGGCTTTCTCTACGTGTTTGCGGTGTCATCGTTAGGCATTTACGGCATCGTCATGGCGGGATGGGCGTCAAACAACAAGTATTCATTGCTGGGCGGCATACGGTCTTCGGCGCAGATGATCAGCTATGAGCTAACCTTGGGTCTGTCTCTTATTGGTGTAGTTATGCTTACCGGTTCATTAAGCCTCGTGGACGTCGTAAATGAACAGTCAACGTTATGGAATATCGTCATGCAGCCGCTGGGATTCTTTATTTATGCCGCGAGCGCCATTGCCGAGGTAAACCGCTGTCCCTTCGACCTTCCGGAGGCGGAGACAGAGCTGGTGGCAGGGTACCATACGGAATACAGCAGCATGAAGTTTGCCACGTTCTTTATGGCTGAATATGCCAATATGATTTCGGTGTCCGCCATTGCGGTAACCTTCTTCCTGGGCGGGTGGCAAGGGCCTTTCTTACCGCCGGTGGTATGGTTTATGATCAAATTATCGGCTTGCTTGTTCTTCTTTATTTGGATAAGGTCAACGTATCCGAGGCTGCGATACGATCAACTGATGTACTTCGGGTGGAAGTTCCTGTTGCCGCTCTCGCTCCTCAATATATTAATTACGGGACTTATTATGGTCATTAAAGGATAACATGATCTTACCATTAATTAAAGGTTTAGCGCTTACCCTTAAGCGATTTCTTAATCCGAGTACGTGCGCAACCGTCCAATACCCGGAGGTAAGGCCGAAGCTAGCCTCACGGTTTCGCGGGTTACCGGAATTGCAAATCGGAAAGGATGGCAGGGAAAAATGTGTCGCGTGCGGGTTATGCGCCAAGGCGTGTCCATCCGGCTGTATTTATGTGGAAGGGGCGGAAGACGAGACACACAGAAGGTATCCAAAGACGTACGAGTTGGACGCATTCCGGTGCATCTTCTGCGGGTTTTGTGAAGAGGCATGTCCCGTAAGAGCCATCATCCTTCGTGACACCTTCGAACTGTCCACTTATAAGAACAATCAGGTATTCGATAAAGAGAAGCTGTTAGGTCTTACGAGGAAGAGGGATTTGCTGAAAAGGTGATTGATGATAACTAACCATTTGCCAGGATTACCTAACCCGAACGAGTCGGAAGAGAAGAATTTTCTGTTTTCTCACACAAAGACACGAAGGCACAAAGATTTATCGCAATGTATCTTTTTTGTAATTCTTTGTGCCTCTGTGCCTTTGTGTGATTATTTCTCTTATGGTTAAAAAGCTTTTCAATAAAAGTTGGGTTTTAAAATCCAACATCGCAAACGTCTTTTAGAGGTGTACAAAACACCGGTATACTACTTATGGAATCATACTTATTTTACATTGTCGGAACGATTGCGGTACTCGCAGCGGTGTATCTTATATTTGAGAGAAACCCCGTCTTCTGCGCATTGTATCTGATCCAGACGATGGTGTGCATCGCGGTGTTGTATATATTATTAGAAGCGCAATTTATTGCCGCAGTCCAGATGATTGTGTATGCAGGCGCCATTATGGTGCTTTTCCTTTTCGTTATTATGTTGTTAAACATAAAGGGCGATGAAGAGTCAAAGCGTTCATTCCCTTTTCGAAAAATACCGGCGATTCTTATGGGAATTGGGCTGCTTACCGTTATCTGCATTATTCTGAAATCGAAACTACTGCAAGGGAAGCAAGACGTCTATACCGTTGCCCACATTGAAAGCCTTGGAAATACCCAACTGATTGGCAACCTGTTATTTACCGATTATCTGCTGCCGTTTGAAATAACGTCCATCCTGCTGTTTGTGGCGGCCATTGGCGCTATTATGCTGGCTAAGAGGAAATTATAAGATGATTACTATTACCCATTACCTTGTGTTGAGCGCAATTCTTTTTATGCTGGGCGTTGTCGGCGTATTGATACGGAGGAATGCTATTGTAATTTTTATGTGTATCGAACTAATGCTCAATGCCGTAAATATATCGTTTGTGGCCTTTGCCTATCACCTGCATTCGATGCAGGGCCAAATGTTTGTGTTTTTTACCATGACGGTTGCCGCAGCCGAGGCGGCTGTCGGCCTGGCAATAATCGTGGCCGTGTTCAGGAACAAAGAAACGGTAAATATTGATGATATGAACATCATGAAGTGGTAGAGTTTTTAGAAAAAACAAACTTCTTTAGTCCATAACCAAGTTAGGTTCTCTGTAATATGCTTAATCTTATTTCACTAGTCTTGTTGTTCCCCTTAATTGGAACCGCCATTAACGGTCTCATTGGCAAGAAACTCCGCAAGGAGACGGTCGGCTACATTGCGTGTGGGGCGATTGGGATGTCGTTTTTTGTCGCCATCCTGGTATTTTTCGGCCTTTTGCAGTTGCCGCCCGAATCACGCGTCTTTGAAAAACAACTGTTCAACTGGATCGAATCCGGCTCGTTTAAGGCGGCGGCGGGTTTGCAAGTAGACCCCTTATCTTCCCTTATGATCCTTATCATTACCGGGGTAGGGTTTCTTATCCATATCTACTCCATTGGTTACATGCACCATGATAAGGGATACCATCGTTACTTTTGTTACCTGAACCTATTCACCTTTTCCATGCTTCTGCTTGTTTTGGGCAATAACTTCCTCCTCATGTTTATCGGATGGGAGGCCGTTGGGCTTTGCTCCTACCTGCTTATCGGGTTCTGGTTTGAAAAGAAGTCGGCGTCGGATGCGGCAAAGAAGGCGTTTATTGTTAATCGTGTCGGTGACTTTGGATTTGCACTTGGCATTATGCTTATCTTTATTACCTTCGATACCATCGACTTTACGGGGGTATTCCATGCGGCGTCGCAAGGAAATATTGCCGTAGGGAGTTTTACCGTAACGATTATTACCTTGCTCCTGTTCATGGGCGCTACGGGCAAATCTGCGCAGATACCGTTGTACACGTGGCTTCCTGACGCAATGGAAGGCCCCACACCGGTGAGCGCGCTTATCCACGCTGCTACGATGGTGACGGCGGGCGTTTATATGATTGCACGATGCAACGTCCTCTTTATGCTATCTCCCTTCACCATGACCGTTGTGGCGTGTATCGGTGCGGCCACGGCGCTCTTTGCAGCATCAATAGGGCTGGTGCAGAACGATATTAAGCGTGTGCTGGCTTATTCTACGGTCAGCCAGCTTGGATATATGTTCCTGGCCTGCGGGGTTGGCGCTTTTACGGCAGGTGTGTTTCATCTCATGACCCATGCGTTTTTTAAGGCGTTGTTGTTCCTGGGTTCCGGCAGCGTTATCCATGCGTTGTCGGGTGAGCAGGATATGCGGAAAATGGGCGGACTTAAAAAGCATATCCCCATTACGTATAGAACCTTTTTGGTCGGTACCGTTGCTATTGCGGGTATTCCCCCCTTTGCGGGATTCTTCAGCAAGGATGAGATTTTGCTGGAGGCGTTTGTGCGTGGGAATTTCATCTATTGGGCGGTTGGCGCATTAGCCGCCCTTTTTACCGCCTTTTATATGTTCCGTTTACTTATCATGACGTTTCACGGCAAATCGCGGGTTGACCACCATGCAATGGAACACCTTCACGAATCGCCAAAAAACATGACAGTTCCGCTCAAGATACTTGCAGTCCTGGCATTACTCGGCGGATTTTTAGGCATACCAGGCGCAAGCGCCATCAACGGTTTTCTATCGCCGGTGTTCGGGGAGCATGGCCACGTTGAAACTCATGGGGCAGAAGCGTGTGGAAGCCATGCGGCATGTCTCCCGTACCTGATGATGGTCATTTCCACCGGCATCGCCATTGCGGGCATCTACCTTGCGTATCTGATGTATATCAAAAGTCCCGAATTGCCGAAAAAGCTGGCTGAGCGGTTTAGCCTGATATACAAGCTTTTGCTCAACAAGTACTATATCGATGAGATTTACGACGCGCTCTTTGTAAATCCCATCAAAAAAATATCCTTGCTGTTATGGAAGCGTGTGGATGCTCAATTAATTGATGGCACGGTAAACGGCGTTGCCGGTTTTGTCAGAGGATTTGGCAGCGTTTTGCGCCTCTCGCAAACAGGGTACGTCCGCAACTATGCCTTTTACATCGTGGCCGGGTGTATCTTTATCATTGTGTTTGTCGTGTTCGGTAAGTGAAACGGAGCTTAAAACCTGTTTACAAACCGGGAGTTGGAAATGATTCCTTCGGAAAAATTAATCGTACTGTCAATTCTTATCTTGTGTGCAAACTCAATTGCAATTGCAGGCGAAGTCCCCTTTACGCTTGAAGACAGGGACAGGCTTACCAGGATAGAAATGAAGCTTGAGAGATTTGACCAAGTGGACATACGGTTTACGGAATTACGGGGGGACATGAACAAACGATTCGAACAAGTAGACAAGCGGTTTGACCAAATGTTTAACTTTGTTTGGATACTTGCAACCATCTTTACCGCAATAACCGCAGCAACAATTGGTTTTGCCGTGTGTGACAGGCGCACAATGGTAAGACCTTTTGAATCAAAGGTGAAGCAGATAGAAGATCGAATCAAAAGAATTGATAAAGATACGGTAGGCACCATTGTAATGGTATTAAAAGAGTTTGCTATAACGGATGTGAAGATGGGTGATAAATTAAAGAAATTTCATCTTTAAATAATTACAGCTTTTAAAATATGCAGGTTATTATGGAAATAGCAACAAGAATTGTGGTTGACGATAAAGTTCGTTTTGGAAAACCCGTGATAAAGGGGACACGGGTACCGGCTGAATTAGTTCTCAGCAAACTGGCCGGGGGAGCAACTTATGGAGAAGTAATGGCGGAGTATGACCTCACAAGAGAGGACATATTGGCTGTACTTGATTATGCTGCAAAGCATCTTTCCGGTGAAGAAGTCCGGGCTGTAGGATAATTATGATTAGATTTGTGGTTGATGAAGATATGCCCCGATCAACCGCTCGAATTCTCAAGGATAGGGGTTTTGAAGTTTTAGACGTTTGAGATTGTGGCTTGAGGGGTTCAACGGATGTTGACATATTTAAGTTTGCACAGAAAGAGAATGCCGTAATTGTAACAGGTGATTTGGGTTTTGGGAATCTTCTCCGTTTCCCTATTGGCAGTCATGAGGGAATTGTTATAGCACATTTTCCCAATGAGGTGTCCTCTTCTGAGCTAAATCACCAGTTAATTATAGCTTTATGTGGACTTGAAGAAAAAGATATTAAGAAAAATTTGCTTATCATTGAACCTGGAAAAATACGAATAAGAAGAGGTTTGCGATAGGGTTCCAGGGTCAGTAAAGCGCTAGAGTACCCGTCGAAATGGTTTCATACAATTTGAGTAAATTAGTGTTCATTCGTGGTTAAAAGTATTTCAGGAGCATTTGGATGTCCGTGCCTATTCTTTCATTAATCACCTTTCTTCCAATCATAGGGGTATTCTTTATCCTATCGATTGAAACGAAAAGACAGGAACTTGTCAGGGTTACCGCCATGATAATTTCCAGTGTGGTATTTTTTATCTCTCTCCCTTTGTATTGCGGCTTCGACTCGCGTACTAGTGATATGCAGTTTGTTGAAAAGCTGCAATGGATACCATCCTTCGGGATACAGTACCACATCGGGATAGACGGCATCAGCCTCTTTCTCATACTCCTGACAACGTTCATTACGCCCCTTTCCATCCTGGCGTCATGGCACATCACAAAACATGTGAAGGAATACATGATTGCCATGCTGGTGTTGGAGACGGGGATGATCGGCGTATTCATCTCGCTGGATATGTTCTTGTTCTACGTCTTTTGGGAACTCATGCTCATACCTATGTATCTCCTCATTGGCGTATGGGGCGGACCTCGGAGGATTTACGCGGCCGTCAAGTTCTTCGTTTATACCATGGCTGGCAGCGTATTCATGCTCCTGGCTATTATTGGCTTGTACTTTCTGAATCACCGGGCAACGGGTGAATACACCTTCAATCTGTTGGAATATTATCGCCTTGAGCTATCGTTTGCGGTTCAATTCTGGTTATTCCTTGCCTTTGCCTTTGCCTTTGCAATTAAAGTTCCCATGTTTCCCTTCCACACGTGGCTACCTGATGCACACGTGGAGGCGCCCACGGCGGGAAGCGTCATCCTGGCTGGCGTCCTGCTAAAAATGGGTACTTATGGCTTTGTGCGATTCTGCCTGCCGTTGTTTCCGGAGGCGAGCCGTGCCTTTATACCCGTAATATCGTGGATGGCCATTACGGGCATTGTATACGGGGCATTGGTGTCCATGGTACAGGACGACTTGAAGAAGCTTGTCGCCTATTCCAGCGTGAGCCACTTGGGCTTTGTCATGCTCGGCGTCTTCGCTTTTAACGTGCAGGGATTGGAAGGTGGCATTATCCAGATGGTCAATCACGGAGTCAGCACCGGCGCGCTGTTCCTTGTCGTCGGCATGCTTTACGAAAGAAGACATACCCGTTTGATCGCCGACTTCGGCGGTCTTACCAAGCAGATGCCGGTCTTTGCCACGCTCTTCTTGATCGTAACCCTGTCTTCCATAGGATTACCCGGTCTCAATGGTTTCGTGGGGGAATTCCTTATCCTCGTCGGCGCCTTTAAGTCGCGCATCCTCTACGCGTCTATTGCAACGTCAGGCATCATCCTGGCGGCCGTCTACATGCTGTGGATGTTTCAACGTGTCATGTTTCAGGAAATCACCCATGAGGAAAATAAGACGTTAAAGGATCTAAACAAACGGGAACTCGTTATTTTAATCCCCTTCATAGTTTTAATTTTTTGGATAGGCATCTACCCCAACTCGTTCTTGAGAAAGATGGATGTTTCTGTAAACCACCTCCTGAAGCAAATAGGAGAAAAGACGCACATTGTAACGAACGTCTACACGCAGAAAAAAGGTGAGCAATCACCGGCAAACAGCGATTTAAAAATTGATATAGTTTCCGATGATAAGACAGTATGGTAAAGGTTGACTCCTTGCACCAATGAGGTTAAAGGGTTGAATATATGGAGAACACATCAATAATGACATTTAATATCCTGAGCATCCTGCCCATCCTGGTTTTGGCCGGTTTTGGCATGCTCGTGCTTGTGGTGGACGTCATGTCTGCAAGAAAGCTGGGGGAAAAGAACCTCCTGGCCTACCTCTCGCTGGCCGGTATCGTTATTGCCGCCATCGTATCAAGAAATTCCACGGCGACAACGCTCTTTTCGTTCAATGAGACCTTTACCATAGATAATTACGCGCTGTTTTTTAACATCTTGTTTTTGCTCAGCACGGGACTGGTAATCCTCATTTCGCATAGCTACATCAAACGGGAAGACATAAATCACGGCGAATATTATGCCCTCCTCATGTTTTCCACCATAGGCATGATGCTTATGGCATCCGGCGCGGATTTGCTTAATATCTTCATCGGCTTGGAGGTCATGTCCATCAGCATTTACATCCTTACCGGCTTCAAGCGTTCAAAACTTATCTCCAACGAAGCCTCCCTAAAATACTTTCTCCTGGGTGCCTTTGCCACGGGCTTTTTATTGTATGGCATTTCACTCGTTTATGGCACAACCGGCACGATTGATCTCAGGCAAATAGCCTCCTTCGTTGCAGGAAAAGGCGGTGTCAAAGACCCGTTGCTCCTTATGGGTATGGGGCTAATAATCGTTGGCCTCGGATTCAAGGTCGCCTCCGTGCCCTTCCACGCATGGGTGCCTGATGTATACGAAGGCGCGCCAACTGCGGTAACGGCCTTTATGTCCGTTGGCCCCAAGGCCGCGGCATTCGCCGCTTTTATGCGTATCTTCTTAACGGCCTTCGGCTCGTCCCACTACGAATGGCAAAAGGCTATTTGGATACTTGCCGTATTGACCATGACCGTCGGAAACGTTGTGGCCATCTCACAGACAAACATCAAACGGATGCTTGCATACTCCAGCATTGCCCACGCGGGCTACCTCCTCGTTGCCCTCGTTGCCGCGAATAACATGGGTGTATCGGGCACGTTATTCTACCTGTTGGCCTACATCTTTATGAACATCGGGGCATTCGCCATCGTCATTGTACTCAGCCAAAAGGGTGACGTGGGCATGAACATAGACGACTATGCAGGCTTGGGCTTTAAACACCCGATGCTTGCCATTGCAATGACGCTCTTTATGTTCTCTATGGCTGGTATTCCGCCCATGGCGGGCTTCGTGGGCAAATTCTATATCTTTAGCGCCGCGATCAAATCCGGTTACGTAGGGCTGGCGATCATTGGCGTCATTAACAGCGTTATCTCTGTTTACTACTACCTGCGGATAACCGTGATTATGTACATGAAAGAACCGGTGCGAGATTTCCATCCTCTCACCATTTCTCCTTTAATCGTCGTGGCAATCGCCATTGCTGTCGTCGGCACGCTCCACCTGGGCATCTTTCCTTCAAAAGTCATGGAAATAGCCCAGCGCTCCATCCTTACCTTAAGGTAGTTTCATGTGCCGTTTTCCGGCAGATAAAATAATTTCAAAATAGGTGTTGACACGAAATGGGTTTTTTTATATACTTTGCTGAGAACAAGACTCAGCCGCGTCGGTGTTGTGTGGGAAAGGATCATGTAATTTATAGGAATTTGTAGCGCGGGGGTTCATCCCACGCTGGGTGTGCATTCCCAATGCCATTGCCAACCATGAAGGTCGGCGCTACAAAAGCCGTCGCCGTAGGCGACCTAATCTAACGTTTATAGGAGGAGGGGAAAAATGTCTGTACTAATTGTTGGCGGTGATCATCTTGGCAGTATCCCAAAGGAGCTTGACAAACTGGGCGTAAATAAGGTTAAACACCTAACAGGCCGCAGCGGCCAGAAAATCCGCGATGGAATACCGGAAACCATGGACTTTATCATCGTGTTATGCGACTTCGTAAATCACAACCTCGCCCACAAAATAAAGGGGTTCGCCGAAAACAGAGGCGTCCCGGTCGTTTACGCAAAAAGGTCATGGTCATCCATTTATCAAAAGATGAAGGAATCCAGGAATCAATTAAAGAGGGCTGGATTAAATGCGGTATTAAATTAAGTCGCCTACGGCAACGGCATTTGTAGCGCCGACCTTCATGGTCGGCAATGGCATTGGGTATGCATGCCCAGCGGGGGATGAACCCCCGCGCTACGAGATAGTTTTGAATTTTATATACGTTAAAATAAGAATAACGGTGACAACCGCCTTATAGAAAAGTGTGCCATGAGACATTTTGTCCCGGCACACTTGTGTGACATGGCACACTTTTTCCGCCTTTCCTAGTGAATTGCACCTGGCTATAGGTATCAACTCGCTTAAGTTTCAACCCTCGCTCAATCCACACCAAATCCTTTACAGGGCACATAGTGGAGAAAAATGGATAATCGCTTTTCTTCGTCGCCATTACCGACAGGTAAACTTACGGCCTCGTTTAGACAAATATACCCAATCAGCCTGAAACCGCAGTTTTCAGCTTCTGGAAGTTATCATTAATTCTGCTTGGCAAATCAGGCAAAATGGTATTCCAAGTTGAACCAAAAAACGTACGGATTTTAGCTTTGAATTCAGTACATGAATCGAATACCTTATTGTTTCTGACATGCTTATTCATTACCTTCCACACTCTTTCAATTAGATTCAGATTGGGACTATATGGTGGCAAAATATGCATCACTAATTTAGGATGCGGAAGTGACGCTTTTAGCGTATCTAATAATTCACGCGCAGTTAACGTGTCAACATCTAAAATTGAATGATCCTGAAACAATTGCGCCTCTTTTTCTACAACTGATTTTAGCTGAACTTTCATTTTCTTCGATAATTCTACCTTATTACCAGGCAATTTGATCCCGTACGTTTCATCTAAAAATAATTGATTTACTACATAGGCTTCCGACAAAAACAATCCTACTTCCTTTGACGTATGGGCGCCGTCACCATCAGCAATTACATGGCAGCAGAAACTTAAACCCTACGGCTTTTTCACCACTCAAAAATCTGTGTAACCGGTGAAATCTGCAGTTCTAAACGTCTTGAGTCGGTCCGGGGTTCTGCCTTGCCGGGTATTAAGTACCGGTCTTATGCGCCCCCGTTTTATCGTCCTTACCACCTACCGGAAGCGCCACCGCCGCCTGACGAGCCGCCTCCACCTGAAAAGCTGGAGCCGCCGGAACTTGAGGAACTATCGGAACTCCATGAACTCCCCGATCCTCTGGTTGAGAAGGTAAAGCCTCCGATGGATGCCCGGCCCTTCTTGCGAAGGTCTTTACCTGCTTTACGATACCAGGCGGTCTGCATAACCACCAGCTTGGCAATGGGAAAACCTATCATGTAGATGGCGAGTAAGATAAGCGCGCCTTTCATGCCGATAACAATTATGGGGAACGTCGCCCAAAAAGGTATTAAAAAAAGGTAAAGAAACCACCCGGAGCCGGGTGTTGCGACGCCAACAATGGTAAAAACGCCGATTAAGACAAAAACGAAGGCGCCTATAAGTATCTGCTCGAATAAGGAAAGACCTATCTTTATGTTTAAAGCGACTTGCTTGAATACCGGGAATTCCTTGTCCTTCGCCATTTCCGGCAGTGCGCCTTTTTCCAGCACGTCAATAACACTTTGAACGCCTGCCTCGACTCCGCCGTTATAGTCGCCCTCCTTGAACCGGGGTGTCATGACGTTGCGGATGATCTGGCCTGCCATACTATCCGTAAGAGTGCCTTCAAGCCCATAGCCTACCTCAATACGCATCCGACGGTCATTGGGTACGACAATGACCAGAACGCCATTGTCCTTCCCTTTTACACCAAGCTTCCAGCTTTCAAAGACGGCGATGGCGTATTCCTCAATACTTTCATCGCCAATCGTTGGCATCGTGAGGACGGAGATCTGATTTCCGGTGACGGCTTCATGGGACTGGAGCCGTTCGGTTAGGGTCCGGCGCGTGGATTCCTTGAGGATTTCCGCATTGTCGGTCACGTGACCCACCAGAAAAGGGATATCCTTTTTAGCGGCGATAGCCGATGACGCGAACATTGACGTGATAAAGACAAGAAAGATAATGGTTTTCATGGGCGTTCCCCTTCAATTATGCCGTCAGGGAGTTCATTCTCCACGGGTCTACCGGTGGCCGTAACGGCCAGGAGCGACTCCAGGCGGTTCAGTCCTTCCCCGAAGGCATTAGCAATCTGCCCCGATGCAAGCGGTTTCGTTATGCGAGCGATAACCTCCTGTATGGCGTCCTGGCTCAAGCGTTCGCTTAACCCGGTGTCGGGTAGCACGATGACCCGCCGTTCAAAGAGACTCACCAGCACTAATATACCCGTCCGCCGGCGGACGGCAAACAATTCCCTGGAAAGAAATAACGACTCGGCGTATTGGCGCGATTCCACTTCAGCGCGAACAGCATCCAGAAAGAGCCGGGCAAACGCCGGCGCAATAACACACACGAGGGCGCACATGGCGCCTACCGCAAGCGTTGCAGAGACGGCGATGAACGACGAAGCGCAGTAAACGCAACCGGAACCAAGCATGTTCGACAAGGCAATCAGGAGTCCCGCAACGGACGCCCCCAGGGCAAAGGCCTTCCAGGGAAGTTCGGCGTAGACGTCACAACGGTCTACAACGGCAAGGACTACCTGCACGTCCACATTCCTTTCCACTTCCGCCACCCGTTGGTTCAAGCGGAGCCGTTCCTGATCATTCATGGCATGGTTCATACCTATTCACGAATAAGCTTTCCGCGTACTATTATAAAGCACGCAAGAATCAAAGGAAATGAGAAGAATTAGCATGTTTATTTAGAGAATAGTAAGACATAATGGAAGGGGATTGCAAGTTATTTTTTTTACGTTATAGGCTGAAGGTTTGAGGTTCGAGGTTGGAGGCTTCGGTCTAAATTATAGGTGAGTATGCAGAGTTCCGGCAGGTGAGGTTTTTTTACCTTCAGCCTTCAGCCTAACCACCTGAATATAACCCTTGCTTTTTTCAGTAATTTTGCTAAAGTGCAATTGTCATATTATCCGATAAAAAAATTTTCCTGAACGGTAAAACCTATGGCGGCAGAAAACAAATTGATAATGGGCTTAATGGCGGAAATGCTCGGAGTCCCCCTTTTTACTACGGATCTCTATATCCTCCGATATCGGGACGGAGAGATCGGGAATTGAAAAATCGTTAACTCTACGAACGTTCTCGCACCCGGCTACTTCAAAGGCCTCCAAACGGTTTCACACGTTACCGTTGTTGAACTCGACCCGGAAGTTATCGAACTCTTTTCGTTATCAGGGGCAGCCGATACTATGCCGGAGGCGGTCAAAAACAAGATAACGATAGTCAATGCAAACGCATTGGAATGGGTGGCAGAGGTCAAGGTGGATTTTCTTTATGCCGATATCTGGCTGAGCCTTGATGAACCACAAACCCTGGAGCAAGTCCGCTGTATGAACGAAAACCTCAGGGCGGATGCCGTTTACTTTTGGGGGTAGGAAATTGCCATTTATGCCGGGATTGAAAAGCGGCAGGGAAAGAACGTGTCCATTGATGCCGCCTCCATACAACAGTATATTGCAGAAGATATCGGCCTTCCTTTGCTCGTTCCGTCCGATATTAATTATGCCGGTCTCGTTGAAAACGTTGCAAAAAACAGAAAGGAACGGAATTTATCTATGGGGCGTATGCTTAAACCATGAAAACGGGTTGATGTTGCTTGGGAAATCCGGGGGAATTTGAATGTTTTGGTATTTGTGCCGCCCCTCTGGGGCTTGATAACGTTTTCCCACCGCTACTATTGTGTTGTCTCTAACGGGGCATGGCAAAGCAAAGTAATTTGCCACAGATAGACGCGGTTGATGTGGATAGGTTTGAAGGCTGAACTGTTACGAATGGATTAACCACCAATGCAACGCGAATGTCCCGTGTGTTCACGTTACGCCCTTATACAGCGGGATTAGGGCTACCGTTTATTCTTCGCCTTCTTCCTAAACCTTCCGATGGATAGATATACACCTAAGTTTGCGTTGCTGTCGATGTAGGGGATTATTTTGCCGGTGGACGAGGTGAACAACGTCGTTACCCCGGGGCCATGTCCCGCCGTTACACAATTACTGTGGACGACTACGCCCACGCTTACCGCACCGGTCTTGAATATCCTGCCGTAGGTGTGGTCGGCGTCCGTGATGGCTACGATGTCGCCGAAGCGCAGTGACTGCAAGTGGTGTTTTGTTGCTATTTCATTGTCGAAGAGCTGTATATCGTAATCTCCACGGTAACAGTGCTGAGAC
>JACVXV010000050.1:0-3064 GCA_015661205.1 Candidatus Brocadiaceae bacterium | reverse complement strand
CCCCATGATGGCTGCGGGGATGATGTGGGTAACCGGTATGTGGAGTTCCTCATTCGCCTTGTCTTCCCTGATGGGCATGGCCTTTAAAAGGCTTGGAGACATGTTGAGGAGTGTGATGTGCGGGTACCTTGCCAGCGCAAAGCCGACGCCAACGCCCCGGATGTGTATTTTGTCCCCAATCACAAGCTTGTCCAGCGCGCCGTCATCAAAGTCTACCAGCACGTTTTCAATGCCGCCGTGTTTTCCGGTAACGATGCCCGTTTCGCCTTTTGCATCGCCGGTGATGATCTTTGCCGTATTTCCAATGCAGGCGAGTAGGTTTAATGCGCCATTTTCATCAACGTCCTTGTTCCGCACGGTTACGCATGGTTCTACGTGGTCGGCCTCCCACTGAATGGCGTTGTCGCCCACTTTAACGTTGTACGTAATGCCACCCAGTCCCGGCAAAACAACGGGCTTTCCTTCCGGGGTAATACGAAAAGGATGCCCGCTCGACCGGGGGCTGGCTACTTCTCCGACTACTGATATTTCTACAAGTTTTTTTTCGTTGGTATCCATTTTTTTAGTTTCGGGTTTCAGGTTTAAAGTTTCGAGTTTCGGATTTCGGATTTCAAGTTTCAGGTTGTTTTAAAAGAACATCTATGATCCCACGTGAAACTGGCAAAACTCCTCATAATCGATGAGTTCCTTGATTGTGGCCTTATCGCTGCAAACGGGGCAGTTGGGATTCTTGTGTATCTTCACCTTTTTGAAGTCCATGTTCAGGGAGTCGTAGATAAGTAATTTACCCTTCAGTATCTCTCCCTTGCCGAGGATGAGCTTCACAATTTCGGTTGCTTGTATGGAGCCAATTACGCCGGGCAATACGCCAAGCACGCCCGCCTCCTGGCACGAAGGCACCAGGCCGGGGGGAGGAGGGGCTTCATACAAGCAGCGATAGCAGGGACCGTCAAAAGGCACAATCGTAGTGACTTGGCCTTCAAACCTGAAAATGGAGCCATGCGAAAGGGGTTTTTTGAGGAACACGCAGGCGTCGTTCACCAAGTACCTAGTGGGGAAGTTATCCGCGCCGTCAAGCACCACGTCGTAATCTTTAATAATGTCCATGATGTTCCCTGAAGTGAGGCGCTCCGTGTAAGGGACTACTTCAACGTCGGGGTTCAACGCCTCCAAGGTCTCTTTGGCAGAAATTGCCTTTGAACGTCCGATATCGGCGGTGGAGTGCAGTATTTGACGCTGGAGATTCGAATGGTCTACGATGTCGCTGTCCGCAATGCCGATCTTGCCAACCCCCGCCGCGGCGAGATAAAATGCCGCCGGCGAGCCAAGCCCCCCTGCGCCCACTAAAAACACCTTGGCATTGAGAAGTTTTAATTGTCCCTTCCCGCCTACTTCCGGGAGGATGATGTGCCGCGAGTAGCGCTTTATCTGCTCTTCTGTAAACGATGATGACATCTTTATTTTCCTTGAGTTAGCGTTGAGTTATCAAGATTTTCTTCAAAAACCACATGTTCTTTTTGTCTACATAGAAAAAGGCCATGTACAGCAACATGACCTTATATGCTACACGATTCAATTACTGCCAACAGTCCCGGAGAGGCAACACCTCAGACTGGTTCAAAAAGCTCCTCATGGCGCGAAAAAGCATTTTACCAACAAGTATGCCGTAATTCAACAAATTTTGATGCTTATACCGGGACGAGTCTGATTTTAGAGAGGTCGTCTTCCCCTAAACCGAGCTGGGCAGCAACGGCAATGTATTTGGGTTCCCGGTGCGCCTGTTGTAAAGAGGGCAGTTTCATCTCCCTTCGTTTTTCTTCAATAATCCGATGGCACACCCTGTCCATTGCCACCGGGTCCGTGCCGGTGAGTATTCCCTTATAATTCCACGTCCACTGCGGCTTATAGCCGGGGCCGCCATGGTATTGCGCGAGTATCGCATCGCATACGATCAGCCTTACCTTGTTCCTGATGTAAGGATGGGTACTCAATTCCGCGACAAAGGGATTGCAATTATCGCCGTGATATTTGTTGGGGTTGTGAATAACGCCGAAGAAGTTTTTCATGGCTACGCTTACGCCTGCAAGGTCGTGGTCTTTTAATACGGGGACGTTTATCATGGCGGTGCATAGCCGTGATACGATCTTGCTGAAGCAGGCGCCGACGCTGCCTGCCGTCTGCGGTTCGGCGTCATAACCGCCGCCGGGCAGTTCATTCGTGCCGAAACATTGAACGCCTTCCGTCGCGCGTCTGATGCGGAATCCCGCCGTTTCAAGTTCCCGGTTCATCCGCTCAAAGACAATGATGTTGCCGTCCTTCACCCCTGCCATCTTTAGCCCCTGTATAATGGCATCGACAACCTCAACGTGCGGAGACATGGTCTTCCCCGAAAGGCAATTCAGTTTTATGCCGGCAACGTCATTTGGCATAAACAGGGATTGCCACGCCTTTTCCTGTGACGGCGCGCCTGTTATCAGCATTACGGACTTGTGTATCATGTTGGAAACGGTTGTCGCATTTATCCCACCCGCGCCGGTATACACGTTATCGTCTTGCGCAAGCGCTATGGTAGGCGAGGGCAAGCCGTCGTCACCCAGCGCCAAAAGACCGGGATAATGCAGCAGGTATTTCCCGGCAAACCCAGTGGCGCAAATACCACTGCCTATCGTTAACGCCTTTTTGAGGAATAACCTCCGTTCGTTGTTCATTTTTACCATAGCAATCTATAGCCAAAAGCCTCTGTTTTTTGAAAAATTAAGGGTTAATTCCCCGTATTTACAGCTTTCGTCATAAAAACCAGATTTGTTTGGCTATATTATGACTCTGTTGAAAAACCCTTACAATTGAAAGTAGATGGGCACAGTCGTTTTGGTTTTTAAAAAGCTAAAATGAGGCGATTTTCGATCAGAGACATAAATGAGTATAAAACATGAAGAAAAAATGAGCTAAAGGCCGTTTGTGCAATAGAAACAGCGGCGGAAGGGGTCGTTACCACAGTAACGGACACAACGTATCCGTGGAGAACCCCATGCCTGATGAATCTTTTTACATTGCAAGCAATAGC
>JACVXV010000049.1 GCA_015661205.1 Candidatus Brocadiaceae bacterium | reverse complement strand
TTATGCCTTTAAAAAACCCTGGGGTCTGGGGCAAAGCCCCATCCTTTTGTAGCTTATTTTACATTTCAAAATTCCAATTCACGGTGAACCAGCACAGTAGCGCTTGTGCCAGGTACTTCGACCATTACTCAGTCTTTAGGCTGGGGTTCGTGATGGATATCTTGAAACTCGAAACCTGAATCCAGAAACTTGAAATCTGTGCGTTCCGTATTCCGTGTGTTCAGTGTGTTCCGTGGTTTTAACGGTTTTTGAAAAGCGGAATCCATACCTCACAACGCTTTTCTATACATGCTGTTCTCTCTGCCAACGTACCGTAAATGCCGTCATTATAACCACGGAACACACTGAACACACGGAAGATGTGTGGTCGGACAGACGGGAATCCCTTTCGTAACCGTGGGTAAAAAGGAAGATGCTTTGGTTGCGGCGTAGACGAGCCAGGACACATGATTATCTTGCGCCTTCAAAGGGATGGTGACTTAACCTTAAAGCAAAACTGACTAGGGGAAAAGCTTATCGTTATCAATCACTCGATTGCCTGCAAACAGCCATGTATCATAACCCTTGGTAATTTGCCGGTACCTGTACTTACCCACAGATTCTGCGGATGAGGCACTATTTTATTCCAGGTCTCTTAATCTAAACACAAAAGTTATGATTAAAAAAATACTCATTGTAGACGATTCCATTGTTGCACGAATGGGCTTGAAGAAGGCTATTCCCAAAGATATGCCGTATGAATTCTATGAGGCGTCCGATGGCGCATCCGGAGTTGAACAATTTAAAACGGTTGCCCCTGACGTCGTTTTCTTAGATTTAACCATGCCTGTTATGACGGGGTTTCAGGCGCTGGATGAAATAATGAAAATCGACAAAAATGCGGCGGTCATTGTTGTTACCGCCGACATCCAGAAAAAAACCATGGATAGGGTGCTTGAAGCAGGCGCCCTTTTGGTGATCAGTAAACCGCCCTCACAGGAAGAAATTCGTAGCTCCCTGGAAAAAGCCGGGAAGTTTAAAGAAGGTGTAATGAAAAGATGAATCCAGGACACCGTGATATTCTAACTGAGTTGGAGAAAGACGCTTTTAAGGAGATAATAAATATCGCCTTCGGCAAGGCGGCTGCAAGTCTTGCCGATATTATCGGATTATACGTCATCCTGAGCGTTCCGAAGATTGAAATTCTGCAGCCGGGGGAAATTCAGCAGTTTATCGAAAGAGAAATCAATGAGACAAAAGGTCTAAACATCATTGAGCAGTATTACATCGGAAAAATCAGGGGGGCGGCTTTTCTTGTTCTTTCTTATGAAAACAGCAAACTCCTTCTTTCGCTGCTTGATGGAGCGGAACAACAAGAGTCCTTAAATTTCTCCTCCATCGCCATGCTTGAACAGGAAACGGTCACCGAGATAGGGAACATTATTATCGGCGCATGTGTTAGTAAAACAGCGGAGCTTCTGAAGGACTTCGTCACCTACACGCCGCCGCGTTTTATTGGTGGAAAGTTTTCCGGTTACGACCTGCCACAAAAGTTATTTGATAAAGAAACGTATGCCATCGTCCTCAAAACGCTGTTTCAGTTTGAAAATAAAGACATCAGCGGACACCTATTCCTGATAAACAGCGTTGAATCGCTGGACTGGCTTAAAAAAGCTATACACGACTACATGAAGCACTATGGATACGAATAACCTATACTCCACCCAAATTTGCGACATGATGAATATCGGCATTGTCGTTCTTGACAAGGATTTCAAGATACATTACTGGAATCGTTGGTTGGAACTGCACAGCGGCATTATGCCCGCCAGCATCGTCGGCTCAAATCTTTTCGATTTTTTCCCGAATTTAAACAACCCGAAGTTTATCCGAAACTGCAAGTCACTCTTTACCTTCGGGAACTACTACTTTCTTTCACAGAAGCTGCATCACTTTATATTCCCCTTTAAACCGGTAAGCGCCTCCGAGTTCCAGTTTGAACACATGCAGCAAAGCGGTTCGATATTCCCGATACGCAATGACAAGAATGAAATCCAGTACATTTGCATTGCGGTGCATGACGTAACGGAATTGGTCGCTTATGAGCAAAAACTTATCGAAATGACCAAGCGTGACGTGTTGACGGACATCTACAACCGCCGCTACCTGGAAGAGCGCATGAAAGACGAGTTCGAAAAGCACACGCGTTACTGTCGCACACTAAGCCTGATAGTTTTAGACTTGGACCATTTCAAGGGCATTAACGATACCTGTGGACATCAATACGGAGATTACATCCTGAAGTCCATCGTAGCCGTTGTCAAGCCTTGCCTGAGAACGGTAGACGTATTTGCCCGTTATGGAGGCGAAGAGTTTTGCTGCCTCCTTCCGGAGACCGACATTGAAGCTGCGACACGGGTAGCGGAAAGGCTTAAGGACGCCGTAGCCGCTCAGGAGTATTTTTTCCAAAATACCCTGATAAAGGTTACGATCAGCCTGGGCGTTGCGGAGGCCTGCGAAAGCACCAGAACGATTGACGCCCTGTTCAAAAATGCGGACGACGCACTCTACGAAGCAAAGAAAAACGGAAGAAACAGGGTTGTCGTCGCAAAAGGCTGATGCAACCGCGCCAAAGTGAGCATAGAGAGAGGATATTTGAATTAGGTCGCCTATGGCGACAGCTTTTTCGATGTAGGGCGAAGTGCCACTTCGCCCGTGACGAAGCAATCGATTCGTTCTACAACTTTGAAATTCCTGTACATTAAATTATACAAAATTCGCCCTTTTTCTTGATTTCTCTGCGTTCTCTGCGCTCTCTGCGGTAAACTGTTACCAACTCCTAATCTCTTACAAGGCAAATCCTCAGAACTATGAATAAATACCTATCATTATTATTTGTTGTAGTATGTTTTTACCATACCGCCGCTACGGCAACGGCTCAAGCCCCGGCAAACGTTTCCGGCGGTTCATTGTTGGTCGATACAAAGTGTTCAAAATGCCACACCCTGAAACGTGTTTTTGTCACGCAAAAGAGCGGGGAGGAATGGCAAACAACCGTACAGAAGATGCGGGACAAAAATCCAGCGTGGATCAAACCGGAGGACGTCGAGCAAATTATCAAGGAAATCAAGACATTTTGGCCTGATCGTATCCAGGCATTAACAGCAGAAAAGAAGGAATTTGAGGACACCAGGTTCCTCTTTGTAGACCGTTGTGCATTCTGCCACAGCTTAAACCGAATCCTCATCAAGAATAAAACGGGTAAAGAGTGGGCAGAAACGGTAGAAAACATGCGTTTACAAGCCCCGGATTACCTATCGAAAGAGGATGCCGTGCGGATCGCACACTATTTATCGGAGCGGGCCGATTTGCTGAAAGAGGACATGGGCGGCAAACTGTTTGTCTCCAAATGCCTGATCTGTCATCCGGGCGACCAAATCCTCCTTGAAACCCACAGCAAGGCCGGGTGGACAAAAATTATCGGGAAAATGAAAGAACTTGCAAAAGATGCTCAGGTGGTAAGGCTAAGCCATGAGGAGTGTCAAATGATAATCGACCTGCTGGCAAAAACACAGGGGCCAAAGGCAGACGATAAATCCCCGTAAAACTGCCGCTGTCTAAAATTGATAACTCAGACCATTGTTTTGCTTTATATTGGTGGAAAATTTGAAGGGGAGAATAACATTATGCGTCACCGTATTTCAGTCCTGCTGTGGCTACTGGCCTCGTGGATTTGTATCTATGCAACCCATAGCTTTGCAAACGAGGAAAAGGTGCAAGGCATCATAGGAAACACGTCCACAGGTGAAACATTAACAACCCATGCAGAACACCATGGCTTGAAGAGAAACCTTGGGTATTCAAATTTTCTTGAAGGTTGGCTTACCCCCTGGAAACCGTATGTAGAGGACGAAATCCAGGCGCCAAGAGTGCCTCTTTTACGTATTACACCGGCATTCTTTAAGAGAGAGGTTCGTTTCAATTACATTTACGTGGATGACGAACATCAGGGAGAAGCCGATGTTAATGAATGGGGTTTGGCCTTAGAACTCCCTCTTACTCTTCGTTTTAAACTCGATATAGAACCAAAGGTATTGCATGCAGATACTGCTAAACATGGCGAAAGCGCCGGTTTTGGAGATACCAAACTTGCCTTAAGAGCCATGCTTCTGGAGTCTGAGACCTTTTCGCTGTCCACAGGCTCTGTTATCAATGTTCCTACAGGTGACGAGGATCGCGAGTTGGGAGAAGGTATAACCACCGTGGGTCAACAACTTGCCTACTGGATGGATATGGGACATCGCGTGAGCATACATACCTTTCTGGGTGTGGACGTTCCGACCGGCGGGAACCACAGAAAAGATGCAGATATGGACTTTCTCTATGGTGTCGCACTATCGAAAACTATTACAATAAAAGAAAATCCTTGTATACATGGGATTACACCCTTCATTGAATTAAATGGACATAAGGAATTTGGATTGGATAAGAGTGAGGATGAGCATAAGGCTGAAGATGAGAGTGAGCATAAGGCTGAAGGCATTGGTGAGAAGTATATGGTCGATATTCTCCCTGGAGTCCGTTTTGACCTCCCTCATGAACTTTATGTACTGGCAGGTTTTGAAATCCCCTTAAATGGTACGGAAGAGTTTGATAAACGAGTCTGGTTTAGTATTATCAAAGATTTTTAACCAAACTTTTCATTGCAATTCAAATCGGGCGCGTTACCGAACGCAATCGTTCGGGGGTGCAAAACACACAATTGTCGATAGCCGTAGAAAACAGTCCCGTATCAGTCGTTATTACCGACAAAAACATTTTTCCGATAAAACGTAGCGCAGGCGGGACGTCTGCGCTACGTTCGGTATTCGATATTACATGCCTTTGAAACGGGTTATTTTAACAATGCGTCAATCGCACTCTTAAGGTCTTTCTTGGATTTAACGCCAACCATCTTATTCACGGCCTGGCCTTTATTAAATAATATGATGGTTGGTATCGCGGTAATGCCGAACTTGGCGGGGGTGGAGTTATTATCCTCCGTATCAAGCTTTCCCACCTTTACCTTTCCTTTGTATTCTTTTGCCAATTCTTCAATAACCGGCGCGAGCTGCTTGCAAGGCCCACACCAGGAAGCCCAGAAATCAACCAGCACGGGCATGTTGGACTTAATCACTTCCGCGTCAAAATTTGCATCAGTTATCGCTACTACGTCTTCAGACATGATCATTCTCCCGTATTATTTTTAGCTTGATAATCAGCTCTCACAAAAAGATTACAATGGCATTCACCATCCCGTTCAATCTCTTCCTTATGGTAAGCGCATGGACAGATAATCTTTTTATCTTTTTCCGGATCATTCATAACGAGCCGGCAAGGGCAATACGCATGGCCATATTTCATGGTGCGCGTTACCAACCCTTTTACTACCCTATCAACGGACTTGGTATCCGGATTCAGCTTATAACCACTGTAAGCCGTATAATCCGCAAGCATCTTGCGGATTTTTGCCTCTTCCTGTTCCTTGTTTTCATTCATCGGCAGTCATTCAAAAAAATGATAATTGTGAGTAAGATTTAAAGAGGGATTTTACTACGCAACACCGGGCAACCCTCCACCACTCAATGCCATCCGTAATCCACCCGGGCATCATGACTATTCAATTATATTTTATGAGCATAATTTATTGCAAGCGAAAACCAATTTTATCCGTTTATATATTTTGGAGCGGGGCAGGGAAAAGTCAATGGACACTTGCATAGAGAGTGGCTTGATTTTCCCACCTTTTAGTGTTATTCTTGACTATCTCTTAACGGCACAAGTTACCATCTCTAAGCCGGTTTTGTAATTCCTTGATGAAGTAACACTTGATTTGAGTATTTTAACAAAAACAGGGTTAACCAACAAATTCATGAATTGGTCTTTAATGGTACTCTGCATTTTACCCCTTATGGAAATTGCCACCTCGCTTACTTTTGCCGCCGCTACGGAACCAATAAACGTGGAATCTGCCTGCCGTTCACCCGAATGTATTCAAGCGCTGATTGATGACGGGCAACTCGAACGCGCACAACAATTGCTGGAACAAAACCTTTCCCGTCCTTACAACACGGATTCGTTGCCGTTGCTGCACGTGCGCGCCTATCTCTACCGGAACAAGCGTGACTTTGTTTCCGAAGCGGACTCGTATCATGACATCCTACGGCTAGCCCCGAACGACCAAGCGGCATTGCGCAGGCGTGTGTTTGCGGTGTCAAATATGGGTGCGCCACACCTGTCCGTAGCCTATGCAGAGCAAAACCCCGAATTGTTCTCCAAAGCCGAACTGCTCAGCCTGCATCAGGCAAGCGCGGGAAGGAATATCAAATGGGGTGGGATCGAGAGCAATGCAGACATAGGACCAAAACGCTTTAAAACGACTGACAAGGCGCTTGCTCAGAATGCTACGGTGATTGCTTTACACGAGCGTGATGGCGCAATGGACACCCCGTCCGGACGGTTGGCAGAATTCGACCGCATCGTCGGACTGTCCAACCGTTCACGAATGCCCGAAGCAATCGCCCTTTACGAAGAACTCAAGGAGCGCCATATCGCAATACCACCCTACGTGCTTGCGGCTGTTGCAGAGGCGTATTTGTGCCAACGCCAACCCAGGCTGGCGCGTGATCTTTATCTTGAGGCGCTGAACTCAAGCCGAAATGATCGCGAATACCCCAATCGGGAGTGGCAGATGAACCTGTTTTACGCCTACATTGATACGAACGACTTCGATGCCGCCCGCGAGTTGATCGATCAACTCGGAAAAGAACTGCCGCCGGTTTTGCACAAGGGAATACCGGGCGTAGAGATAGACAATGAATTCTACGAGCAAGCGCGCGTCAATGCTGCCCGCGCACGGCTTTACGCGGATAAGTTAAACGAGTGCCAAACGCTGCTGGAACAAACGATGCTTGCTGCCCCGTACAGCCTCGATTCGCGCCTTGCATACGGAGACCTCTTGTTGGCCAGGGACCAGCCGCGCGCCGCCCAGCAACAGTATGCAAGCCTGCTCGTCGATGACCCTACCAATATGCACCTCGCGATTGGAATCGCAGAAACGGCATTGACGTTGAATGATCTTGATACCGCCAAAATGCACCTGGATACCCTGGTCAATAGCTATCCGGAAAACACCCTGGTACAACAATTACAACAGCATTTCCAGGCATATCAACGCCCCAGCCTGGCCATATCGTCTTCCATCGGTAAAAGTTCGACCGGCGGCGGCAATAAGGGAAACCAGGACTGGCTGGTCGAGACCATGTTCCATTCTGCAACGTTCAATCAACATTGGCGCATCTTTGAGCACTCTTTCGATGCGGAGGCCGTTTTCGGCGAAATTATGGGAACCCGGCATCGGATCGGCGTTGGCGCCGACTATCGCTCACCCTTTTGGCAAATAAGCGGTGAACTGAACCAGGACATGACCGGCCTGGATGATATCGGCGCTATTCTCAATACATCCTGGTTGCCGAATGACCAGTGGCAGTTTAATACAGGGATTGAATCCAATAGCAACAATATCCCGCTGCAGGCCAGCGCCGCCGATATTACTAAGGAGGCGCTCAACCTCGGCATGTCTTATAAACACCAGGAATTCCGTGTTCTTAGCACGAATCTGAGCTACTCGTGGTACAGCGACTCGAACCGCCGTATTGAGGCAGGCGCAAGTTGGCTGGAACGTTGGCTGTGCGGACCTCTTTACAAATTGGAAACGCAGTTAGGCGCTTTTGCTTCGGACAATTCCCTGGCAGACGCCGTATACTTCAACCCGCGCAGCGATCTTTCCCTCGACGCGCAGATGATTAACGAATGGACGTTGTGGCGAAACTACCAACACAATTTCAAAAACCGCCTAGCCCTTGGATTAGGACAATACTGGCAACAGGATTATGGGTCAAAGGGCATAGACATCCTGCGCTATGAGCATGAATGGAATTGGGACCCCTACCGCGCCCTGAATTATGGGATTGCTTATGAACGCCATCCTTACGATGGCGAGACCGACAAGCACATATCTGCGTCACTGAACCTGACCTGGCACTTTTAAAATGAGAACGTGATGCGTATACACTTAAATTAAGCCTTCGGCGACTTATAGCAGCGTAGTGGCAAGGCGCGCCTTGCCACTACATACGCGCAACCGAGACGGTTGCGCTACCTGTTTGAAATTCCTGTACATTGAATTAGGCCTTTGGCAACTTTATCTTGTAGAACGAAGTGGCACTTCGTTCTGGAACCGTGTCTTTTCAGAACCTCTTCGCTCTACAGCAGGCCCGAAGGGTTGAAAGTGTATAGCCAGGGGTGAAGCCCCTGGTAAAATAGCATAATAGAACAAGCCCTGAAGGGGCGACAGAAAAGGATGCTTAACATGGATGAGACACCTATCTTTCCTGGAATTTACAATTACAAATGAAAACTCCTACACAATTAAAATATTATTTAGTCGTGTTACTGTTTGCAGTAGCCACGATCAATTTATCCTGCTATTCCAAACCCTCCTTCGTCGCCAACCTCAAGACGGAGATACCGGAAGACCCTTACTCAAGCGACGGACTCAGTTTCAGGGTGTTTTGCTATCACGACGTGCGTGACAACTTACGGAGCACCATAGAATCGTGGCCGGAACGGTCTGCGCTGGATACGTATGATCTTATTCAGCAGTTCGAGTGGCTCAGAGAGCGCGGATATCACGTCGTCAGCCTGGACGCTGTGCTGGCGGCACGCAACGGTGGCCCAAAGCTTCCGGACCATGCCCTGCTGCTGACCTTTGATGACGGTTACCGCAGCATGTACACACGGGTATTCCCGCTCCTGAAGCTCTATAACTACCCGGCAATCCTCAGTCTGGTGGGAGGGTTTATGGAGGAAGTGAAAGATGGCCAGGTATTTTGCGGTGATCGCAGTGTGCCAAGGGAGCAGTTTGTTACCTGGCCGCAGGTGCGGGAAATGATGGCTTCCGGTTTGGTAGAGGTAGCCTCGCACTCATATAACCTGCATAAAGGGGTTACGAGTAATCCACAAGGTTCAATGCCCCCCGCCGCAACCACCCATATTTTTAATGCACAAGAGCAACGTTATGAAAGTGACACCGATTACTACGCGCGCATCCGGGCCGATCTGGCGCGAAATTCTGCCATGATTGAGCGCGAGACCGGCAAGAGGCCGCGCGTTATGACCTGGCCTTATGGCGCTTACAACATGCTTTGCGTTCAAGCGGCTGAGGCCGAAGGCATGCCGATTACCATGAACCTGGAAGCGGGCCCCAACACCCCGGACGTTCCGCTCTATCGTACCCGTCGCGTTATGCGATATTTCCCCGACAGGGTCAGGGAACTTAAGGATGACCTGCGGCAACAGCATCAATATGCCGGTGAGGAACAGCCACTCACCCGTGTTGTTGCGGTTGATCTCGATTCTATTTATGACACAGACCCCGTCCGGCAGGGAAAAAACCTCGACGATCTGATTGAGCGCATTTACCGTCTCAAGATCGATACGGTTTACCTCCGGATCGTATCAGACGCAGACCATGACGGAGACGCCGAAGCGGCGTATTTCCCCAATCGCCATCTGCCAATGCGCGCTGATTTGTTTAACCGTGTGTCTTTTCAACTACGCACCCGCGCCTCTGTTTCATTCGTCTATGGCTGGCTACCGGTATTGGCGTTTAACCTGCCGTCTGATCATCCGGAAGCCAGGCCAACCGTCGCCACATATACATCAACGCCTGGGGATGGAGTAACCTCGACTGTCCGATTGTCACCGGTTGAGCCAATCGCGCGCCAAATCATCAAAGAAATTTATGAGGATGCGGCGAAAAGCGCCCCTGCACAGGTCGGTGGTCTTCTCCTTGGCGATGACATGGGGCATGGCGAGTTTGATACCGATTATACGACGTGCTTTCTCCAGGAGCTTATAACCATTTTTAAATGCTATCAACCTGATGCCATTACCGCACGCATAGTCTCGCCCAATTTGGTATTTGAGCCAAATGACACGAAGGGAACGGCACAATCCTTTCCAGAGATAGCCAAACACTATGATTTTGTCACCGTAGCAGCCATGCCCACCGGCAAGGACGCAAACAACCCGGAGCGCTGGCTGAAAACGTTGGTAGGGAGAGTGGCGCAAACGCCCGAAACGCTGCAAAAGACGGTATTCCTGCTTACCAGTATGGACAGGCAGACAGGGAAACCCATCGACAGCAAGCGCCTCGCGGCACAGCTTCGTTTGGTGCAACAAAACGGCGTGCGCAATTTCGGTTATTACCCCGACCTGGCGTCACAGGACCATCCGGCGCTCTCCGTCATCAGGCCGGCCATAACACTGAAAATGAATCCGGGGCGACTGCCATGATTGAAGTATTAAGCTACCATGCGGCGAAGCTCATCAAATTAGTCTTCGGATTTACCTACTATTATCCGCTGTTCATGGCCTATTTGTGGATGCTGGGGGCGTTGTTATTCTACCTGCGGTACGAATTCCGCAAGCCGGATTTTCCCATCATTAAATCCTGGCCCAAAGTCAGCATCATCGTTCCCTGTTATAATGAGGAAGAACACGTACGGGAAGGAATAGAGCATTTGATGGGGATGCGGTATCCGGACTACGAGATTATCGCCGTCAACGACGGCAGCAGCGACCGCACCGGTGTAATTTTGGATGAACTTGCGCGGAACTACGGCAAGCTCAGGGTAATCCATCATGCCAAAAACCAGGGAAAGGCCGTCGGCCTTAATACGGCGGCATATCTGGCGCGTAGTGAATACATTATCGGCATCGACAGCGATGCGTTACTGGACCACAACGTCATCCCCTGGTTTATCAAACATTTCGAATCGAACCCGCACGTGGGCGCCATTACGGGAAATCCGCGTATCCGCACACGATCTACGTTGCTTGGCCGCCTGCAGGTAGGTGAATTTTCTTCCCTCGTGGGTCTCATCAAGCGCGCACAGAAGGTCTTTTACCGGCAATTATTCACTGCCTCCGGGGTAATCACGGCCTTTCGCAGAAGCGCCTTGCAGGACGTCGGCTATTGGAGTCCTGACATGCTGACGGAGGACATGGATATCACCTGGAAACTCCAGTTACGGCGATGGGAAGTGATCTTTGAGCCGCACGCATTGGCGTGGATACGGATGCCGGAAACACTGAAGGGGTTGTGGAAACAGCGGCTTCGCTGGGCCATGGGCGGGCTGCAAATTGTCGGCAAGTACAAGGGCATTTTCCTGAATTGGCGCACCATCTCGGTCTGGCCGTTGTTTTTCGAGCACATCATCAGCGTTCTCTGGGCATGTTCAGTTACCGTAGTATTGGCCGCTTACGGCTTTGATCTGCTAAAATTTATCCACCGGATTATTTTAGCGGCCATAACCACTTCAATGACGTCAACCACTTCAACGACGGCAATGACCTCAACGGCGGTAACTACTTCGGTGGATATGATGACCTCAATGCTACCGGAGTATAGCGGTGTGATTATCGGCACCACCTGTTTATTGCAAATGTTGCTAAGCATGCTCCTTGACCACCGCTACGACCAAAAGCTTCTCCGCTACTACCTCTGGACGATTTGGTACCCATTCGGTTTTTGGATGGTGAACATGTTCACGATCATTGCCGCCATTCCAAAAACGTTGCTGCGCAAGCGCGGTTTACGCGCCCGGTGGGTAAGCCCGGACCGTGGCGTGGATTCTTGATAATCGATAACATCCCTGGCGCGGCAAAAGCCATAACCAAAGCTAACCCGACCTTCGCAATTCGAGCAGATACTTATAGGCGCCTTCGTTTTTGGCTTAATCGGCATTTTTACCGTTGTTGGCGTCGCGACACCCAGCTCCGTGTGGTTTCTTTACCTTTTTTTAATACCCGGCAAGGCAGAACCCCGGACTGATTCAAGACGTTTAGAACTGCAGATTTCACCGGTTACACAGATTTTTGAGTAGTGAACAAGCCGTAGGGTTTAAGTTTCCGCTGCAAGGAGATGCTCCTTGTGTAAGACAACGCTTACCTCCTCTTCTCCCGATTCACCCTTTCTCCTTTTTTGTTATAATTTTCTTGCAACTTCTACATTGTGTAGAATACAATAAGTGCTAATGAATTTTTTTAATGTAATACGATTAAAGAACCTGATATGAGCAAATAACTAAAATTCAATTTTAATAACCCGAACGAGCTGGAATATGTACTGGAAACCCATAAAACAAAACAAGGCATTCCTTTCAATTATTGCCGTCCTTTTCACCCTCTTTGGATTAGTTCTTTATATTGGTGGCAATCAGATATACGAGAGAGAAGCACAGTGGCAGCATGGGAATACGGTTGCACGGCTGCTTTCCAGTAAGGAGATTGTCGGGAAATATTTCTCTGAATTTAGGCATAATCTGTTCTTCCTCCGGGATATTCCAAGTACCCGGGGTTATGTAAATAGTAATTTTGAGTCCACGGTTTATAGCAACGAGACGGCTGAGATATTCCACAGTTTCGTGAAGGCTTACGAACAATATGCACAAATCGGAATCATTGATTCTTCCGGGCAAGAAAAAATGAGCGTAGCGGGTAAGCTGAATGGCGACGGTGGAATTGCATCCAATTCCCATCTAAATGACGAGAAGCGCTGGCGCTATTTTCAAGAAACCATGAACCTGGATAATGATCAGATATCTGTATCACCAATACCGATAAATCCTGAACAACAACGTATTCCCGTCATCCGACTCGCAACCCCCCTATTCAATGTCAAAAGTGAAAAAAAGGGCATTTTAACGTTAGATTTAGATTTTACGAAAGTTTTTGAACTACTCCCTGAAAATTTGTTTATACAAACCGAGGAAGGGGATATCTTATCGTTAAAACCAAACGGTACTATTAACTTCGGCAGGTCAAACTATATTTTTCCTGACCAATCCGGATGGCTGTATCTTTCCGAAGTGGAAACCATTCACTATTCCACGGTAGAGTTCCTTCCAGGTAAAATATGTATCGTGGCTCTCTATCACAGCCATCCCTTGTTGAAAGCGGCATTACAGAGACTGATATTCGTATCGGTGATACTTCTTGCCTCATTCCTTTGTCTCATACTGATTATCGGCTACTTAAACGTCGTGAGATTCAGAGAGATGATTGGTGCGCAAAAGGCCATTATGTTCTCTCTGGTAGGACTAACGGAAAGGAGGGACCCAGAAACAGGACTCCATTTGGAAAGAACGAAAAACTACGCGATAGCATTGGCAAAACAACTGCGAAAGGATAAAAAGTATAGAAGGCGTATCACGCTTGAATTTATTGAAGACCTTTCCGATGCAGCTACTTTACACGATATAGGAAAGGTGGGAATCCGTGACGCTATTTTGTTGAAAGAAGCAATACTCACTCACGAAGAGTATGAAGAGATGAAGGAGCATGTCCGCATAGGAAAACAGGTGCTTCAGGATGCCATTGATAAATTCAAGTTGAGACAACCGTTCCTTCTTCTGGGCAAAAACATCTGTGCATATCACCATGAAAAATACGACGGGAAAGGGTACCTGGAAGGTCTCAAAGGGCAGGAGATACCTCTGGAGGCACGCATCTTTGCCCTGTGCGATACCTACGATGCAATCAGGTCAAAAAGGCCTTATAAAGACGTATTGACACACGAAGAGGCGGTCGGGAGGATCGTGTCAGATAGCGGCAAACACTTCGATCCCGTTATAGTAGATGCTTTTTCAAAAATCGAAAATGAGTTTGCACAAATATGCAACTCTAAATAAATGTTGAAGAAGTTGCGCCTTATACTGTTTGCCCTATATGCTTATCTAAACATCTGAAGTAATTCACCAACTTGCAGGTCATTCAATAAAAACCAATTTATAAATAAATTTGCAAATAATGTTTGACAGTGTGTAAAAGGTATGATAGTCTTTAATCTGCTTCTACATTGTGTAGATTATTCATAGGCGCGGATAGAAAGGAGATATCATTGAGGCAAAAAGAACGATGAATGATGGTGATAGAATAATAGTTGGATGTATCATTTTTAGGTATTTATAAAAAGGAGACTTGCATGAAAAAAAGATTTTTTGGGCTTTTATTGTTGTCAGTAATTTCCATGCCGTTCAGCGTAAAAGGGGCTTTTGCCGAACATGCTGAAAAATCGTACAAGAGCTGGACTAATAGTATTTACGTTTATACAGGACTTGGAGAGTCAGTAGATATTATTGACCCTGTGAAAATGGAAAAAATCGGCACGATACCTGGAATTGATGATATACATAACTGTTTTACATCATACGATGGGACGTCTCTTTACATATCAGCAGGTAATGAAATAGTAAAGGTATCCTTCAAAGGGAAAAAAGGTGGGGGTGAGATTCAACGAAACGGGATTACAGCCGGTGAACTTGCCCATGTAGCCTTGACCCGTGACGGCAAGAACCTCTATATTTCTGACGGTAAAGATAACGTTCTGGTGGTGGATGCAAATACCCTGAAAGTGACAAAAACTATCAATATGCCTACAGGCCTGGATGATGTGATCAAGATAGTGAAAGATGAACTGGGTAAATCCTGGGATGTGTCTGACAGCAATCCACATGGGCTTGCTGTCCACCCAGGTGGAAGATATGTTTATGTTCCTCTGGTCTGGAGTGGCGCTGTTGCTGTAATTGATACCACGACCAATGAAGTCATTAAGACACTCTATTTAAATGCGTCTAATTCGAGTCAACCAGGTCATGGGACAACACCTGTGGCACTGGGTTTTTCCACAGAGGGCCATTGGTGTTTTGTCAGTTGCGCAGTGCCGGGTTATGAATGTATTCTGAATACCTCCGATCCTGCAAATCCACAAATTGAAACTACGGTTGCCGTTGGGCTTTCACCCATTCAGGTTCCTTCAAATCCAACCAATAAGTATTTCATCGCGCCATGCCAGACATCCAGTTTGCTGGATAATAAAGCGTCAACCGTGCCTGATCCGGTTTTTAACAATGCAGAATGGATTAACTGGATCAATACGAATAAAAATACCGCCCTTGATCTGGTCGAGGCATTATTCAGTGCGTTGCATGATGCAGAGCCAATGGAACCAAATGACGATAAGCCGGATGCATGTTTTGTTGTGGAAATTGACGACAACTACGACCATGATGGCATATCATGGGAGGTAATAAGTATCGTGGAAGCAGGGGTAGGTCCACATGGTGTGAGTTATACCCCCGGTGGTGAATTTGCATTTGTTACACTTTCAAACGAAATCCCAGGCAAGGTTGCAGTCATTGCTGAAACTGAATCCGGGGAATTTAAAGTTATTCATACCATAAAGGTAGGTAAATTCCCTAACGGCATATCAATCAGGTTTGGAAAGAGTCAGAATTCTTAACACTGCCGGCCATGAAGGCTGGCGCTGCGTCCTTTATGTCTGCTGCTGGCAGGTATGAGGGTTCAGTCTTATAAAACATAAAAATATGTTGAAAGGAGATTACTATGAGTTGTATTATACGTAAGACCTTAGTATTAGTCATTGCTGTAATTCTATGCGGCGCTTTTGTCGGTTGTTCGGAACCCGCTGAGAAAGACACTCAGCAGCATGGGAGCGGTGGGGGGCACCACCATTAATGTTAATAAAATTTGGTTAGATTGAAAGGAGATTACCATGAATCGTATTTTACGTGTGGCAGTAACAGTTACCTTAGTTGTCGGTTTCGGTAGCGCTTATGCGAGTAGAACCTTATTGGCATGTGGGGGAACCTGTGACAGCGGAGACGGACATATCAGTCATGAATCCGGCGAACACGTTGTCCAGGCAAAGGCAGAAGTAAAGGGTGAAAAGGCCGGAGTTGGCAAAGACCCCGTGTGCGGTATGGAGATCGGGGACATTAAAAAGGCATTATCTGAGGAATACCTTGGAAAGGTTTACTACTTCTGCTCAGATCAATGCAAAAAAACATTTAAAAAAGACCCGGCATCATACGCGCACGCAGAAGCACAGCCGCATGGTGAGGGTGAAGGACACAAGCATTAATGCACAGATACCCAATGTGATATTGACACCTTGATGTATAGGAATTTCAAACGCACGTGTAGTGGCAAGGCGCGCCTTGCCACTACGCTTTATTTAAGCCGTTTGTAGAGCGAAGAGGTTCTTCGCTCTTCATAAAAAGCCACGGTTATAGAACGAAGTACCACTTCGTTCTACAGGTGAAAGCCGCCGAAGGTCTTTTTTAAGATTAAACCATTCCCAATTTACCGTTGTAAATAGAATAATGCATATATCTTCCGATAGATTCAAATACAACCTCCGTATCTTCAGAAAGGCATTTTTGCCCTGGGCATTATCGTCGCCGCAACATCTGTGGATGGCCTGGAATTTCTATAGAAAGGTGAGGAAGAAATACAAACTGAACGTTCGCTTGCAGCACAAACTTGATTATCCCATCCCGCATTCCTTTGTTCTCAGCCTTACCACGGATTGTAACCTTGCCTGTGATCATTGCTATGCGCGGGCATATAACGAGCCAAAGGTATTGCCCAAAAAAGTATTGGAAGGCATCTTAGAACAAGCCGGCGCACTCGGGTGTTTCTTCTTTGTCCTCACCGGCGGTGAACCTATGCTATACCCCGGCCTGTTGGATACTTTAAGCAATCACAGGGACTGCCTCTTTATCCTGATAACCAATGGTTTTTAAAACTGAGAAAAAGGGCAAACACCTATCTCATTCATTTTCCCGGTGACGAAGAACTCATGGATAATTGCAGGGAGGCAGGCAAGGGGTTTATCCATGTTAACCCGGAAGGATACATAGAATCGTGCGCCCTGATACCTTCCAACAAGTATAACGTAATGGATACGTTGCTTGAAACTTGTTTAAGGAATCTGTATAGAGATAGCCGGCAATGCGTCCATTTGTATGAAACGATTGAAAACCACCCGTGCATGAGCCATAGGATGCCAATTCATCACGAATCACAAACTTCCTGATCCAAACGAATCTGGAAAGCCACAAAAAGGGGAAAGGGTGAAAAAGGGGAAGCGGAGAAAAAATAAAATCCAATGGAGCTTTTTAGGTAAAATTGGTATTTGCAATTTGGCGCTGAACATGTTTATAATATCCGCAAATTGGAGTGTTCTTTATTCTCCTTTTTTCCACCCTCACCTTTTCTCCTTCGTTGACACAATTTTTTTGGAAGATACTAAAAAACCTACAAAAGTAAATTTATACTTACATGGGATACAGTATGACTAATAAAATTAGTATGACTGATAAAACGGCAGCCCCCTCCTGGCACACACTGCTGGTTGATAACGTAATAAAGAGGCTTGGGACGGATATCGTTACGGGGGGCAGAGCCGCACCGAGGTGGAAAAAAGGCGTCGTTGTTGAGGCGGTAAAACGTGTTAAGAAGAATTCACCATTATTATTTGCATACTATTTTGTAAGAAAGGAGAGGATGTGATCGTTGAGCAGAACAACATGTTGTCCATTATTGTCTTAGTTTATATTTTTGTAAGAAAGGAGCGCTGAGGTATGTTACATAAGAAATTTTTGGGTTTTGTGGCTTTTGCGGTGACGTCTATTAGTGTAGCGATAGGGGGAGGCAATTTCGTTTATGCAGAGGAAGAAACGCACAAACACAGCGAAAAAGCCCTTGCTCCGGCACATCCGACGGTTGAGCAGCCTATGTGTCCCTCCTGCAAAGAAGTGCGTTTAAGTCCGGAGAAGGGGAAGACGCTTGCTGCAATGGACATGGTTTGTCCGGATTGCAAGAACGCGGTGTCAGAGTTTGCAGTTCATCACTGTGATAAATGTGGGAAGGACGCGCTGGTTTGTGTGCTGTGCCAAAAGGCGTCGGCAGAACTAAAGGCCTCGAACATGGAGGCAAAGTGCCCGAAATGCAAAGAGTTGCGGGTGAGGCCCATTAAGGGAAAGACGTTTGCAAAGAATGAAATGAAGTGCCCGGATTGCAAACATAAAACGCAAGAATGGCTTACGCAACATTGCGATAAATGTGATGCAGATTTCCTGGCTTGCCCAATGTGCAAAAAGGAAAAAGAGAAGGACAAGAAGTAGAGATGCAAAAAGGAGAAGGGGAGAAAAGAGACATCGGGGAAAAAATAAAATCCAACCACACGCAGTAATCTTTTTTCTCTATTTCTCTCCATTCACCCTTTCTCCTTTTTTGTTATTTTCCTTGCAATTTCTACATTGTGTAGAATATAATAAGTTACGTTAAAAACTTACTGAAACCACAGATTTCACAGATTACACAGATAAAAACCATAATAATCCAAGATACGTGTAATCTGTGGTTCCGATGTTTTTTATTGGTCTGAGGCGTTACCTCGTCAGGGAATCATTTCAACATTTTTATGAAAATCTGACATGAGCAAACAACTAAAATTCAATTTCAATCCTTTTAAAGAAGGGATCAATCAAGTCCTGGGAACCCTGGAAAAGGAGATCATGGAAGCCCTTTGGAACCGTGAGGAGGGATCGGTAAAAGACGTGTTGGATGCGTTACCGCCGGGCAAAGAGGCCTCATATTCCACCGTTATCACGGTCACGAACAGAATGGCAACGAAGGGACTACTCACTAAAAGGAAGGTGGGGAAGGCCTATTTGTATAAGCCTGCCTATACAAAGGAACAATTTCTTGAACTCGTATCAAAGAAAATCGTCGAGGGTGTGTCAGGCATTTCTTTCGATTCAGCGCTCGTTCATTTTGTGGATTACATGGCAAAGGTGGAACCTGAGAAAATGGATTACTTTTCTCAACTGATAGAATCCAGAAGAAAACAGCAATCGTCCGGCGCAAAACCAACGGGAAAAGCGAGGAAAATATGAGCCAACTTGCAAAGAATAATGATAGAAAGGCGCATGTATATTTTACGACGATGGTAGGTATCAACCTCGCAGTCTTCTTTATCGTTGTTGCCGGTATGATAACGGGCATGAGAGGCTACATTGCCGATACCATGATTACCTACCACGCCGTTACCTGCTGTGGGAGCGTTTGCGCACAATGTTTCTTTACCATGCACACCTTTTTTGCGGCGCTTCCGTGGCTCTGTATCGTGATTCTTTTTGTTGGGATATCTTTGTCCGTTCGCAAGACATTTTCCATGGTATCCTGGAATTACCGTTTTATTCGCCCCCTAATCCCCTTGCCCGTTGAAAACCATCCTCGATTAAGGAAGATTTTATCCCGTGTACAATTTGACGGACAACTCGTGCTTTTTGAAAACAGCACGTTGCGCTACGCCTTTACATCGGGCATCTTGAAACCGAAGATATACCTATCTACTGGTCTGTGTTCGTATTTGACAACGAAGGAACTGCTGTCCGTAGCCGTTCACGAGGCGTACCATACAAAAGACAAGGCGCCCCTGAAGTTGTTTATCGCCAGGATGTTTCACGCCCTCAACTTCTTTCTACCGATCAACTCTTATTTGTTAAACGGATACATCGCCGCATCTGAAATGGCGGCGGATGATGCAGCCTTACATACTTCAGGTGAACCACTTGAACTTGCAAGTGCGCTGGTGAAACTGTCCAGACACAACAATATGGATATACGGTCTGCGGTGGCCTTGTTTTTTAAAGGAACGGCAATCGTTGAGGACAGGCTACGGCGCCTTCTGTCACCGGAAACGCCGCCCCCCCATAGTGGCAATAGGTATTTGTGCCTTGCTTATGTTTTATCTCTTTTTACAACTGTTTCGATTTGCCTGACATTGTTTCACAAGTCATTTATTTCGGATCACACTATTGAGTGTAAAACAAAAGTATGCCACACGGTGGTATGTGACTAATTGCAAGTTGTAAGTTACAAGAACTGGCTGGTTCAATCGTTCGTTCACGGTTAAATAAGGTCGCCTATGGCGACAGCTTTTTCATGTAGAGCGAAGAGCTTCTTCGCTCTACAACAAGCCCGAAGGGCAGTAAGTATATAGCCAGGGGTGAAGCCC
>JACVXV010000180.1 GCA_015661205.1 Candidatus Brocadiaceae bacterium | reverse complement strand
TACCTGGCGCGGCAAAGCCGCAACCAAAAAAAGCTTAACAACAGAGACACGAATTACACGAATTTTCACGAATTATTATCGGGTCACGAAGAAAGACTTACACAAATAAGGCAAAATGTAAAAACTTGAAACCACAGATTTCACCGATTGCACAGATTGTTCTCATAGTTGCAATTGGTTCACATAGTACCTGGCGCAAAGATACCATACAGGGTAATGCCAACACCCTAAGTAATCGAGTTGGCTGTATCAATGGCTTTTGTTAACACTAACTGGACTTCTATGCTTTTAATCTGTGAAATCTGTGTAATCTGTGGTTTCTGCTGTTTTTTCCATAAAAATCCGAAAACCCCAACGGATTAAAAACGCTTGGAACCACAGATTACCTGGCGTTGCCTTTGGCCGCAACCAAAAAGGCCAGAACTTCTCTTGTTCGTTGATGACAACTTTAGTCCTTAATATTAGTTGATGACAACTTTAGTCCTTAATATTAAAGCTCTTACGTAAATGGAAGCATGAAAAACACGCATAAAAAACAAGAAGTTGATGGATTGTAGTACAGATTTCACAGATTTTTAAATATTAAAACACACCAACGTTTTACTTGGAGTGCATTTATGACACCGTACGATTATTTGGGTATTGATTCCAATGCCGATGACAAAACGGTTCGCAGCGCTTACCTGGAGTTAATCAAGACGTATCCGCCCGACAGGGCGCCCGAACGGTTTAAAGAGATAGCAAATGCTTACGAGACTATTAAGGATGAAAAAAAACGCCTGGAATATTATTTGTTCAATACCGACGTCCCAATCGACCGCCCTTTTGAGGCGCTGTTGCTTCACATACGGCAAGCCGGAAAACGAAAACCACCAAGCTTTGAAAAATTAAAGGAGATACTGAGAAATGGCTGATGAGGCAGTAAACGCACACGGCGACTGGAACGCGCTGAAATCAGAAATAGAACGCAACTTTCAACAATGGCTTGGAGAATTGACGGAAGTTCCGCAGATCGACGTTCCTGCTGAAATGCCTGACATATACTCTTTTTATCAGGAATTATGCGTTTTCAGAAACGAACTCCGCGTGGGTGGCAGGAGAAACCAGGAAGTGCTTTCTCGGTTTGGGGAGAGTTTGTCCGATTTCCAGAAGATCATCACCGGCCTGCAAAACAAATTGTATCAAATGGACAAGGAAAAGGCGGAACTCGGAGTGGCTTCCGCCAAACCCCTTTACATCGCGCTTGCCAACGTGCTTGAACGGCTGGAAAGATTGCGCCGGAGATTAGACTCACCGCCGAAAAAGCCCTTCTTTCAAAACGATACTAACTGGAGAAACGCATGGAATGGGTTTAAAGAGGGGTTTGACATTGCCTACTCTTACTTCGACAGCTTGTTAACGAAAGAAGGTATTACCCGTATAGAAACATCCGGCAAACCTTTTGACCCCTCTTGCATGGCGGCCGTTGCCGTAGAATACCGGGAAGTTTACCCGGAAAACCAGGTTGCCGAGGAGATATCCCCCGGATTTCTGTACAACGGAACGGTAATAAAATTGGCTGAAGTTAAAATAACAAAAATAAAGGAGAAGAAATAACGATGGAAACGATTGTTGGAATTGACTTGGGAACCACCAACTCTGAGATATCCGTCCTGGAAGAAGGAAAACCAAAGGTCATAGCCGTTGACGGCGACCCGATAATGCCCTCGTGCGTGGGCATTGACCAAAATGGGAAACTTATTGTTGGTAGGACGGCAAAGAACCGTATCATCTCCGACCCTGAGACAACAATACTGTCCATCAAAAGAAAAATGGGTGAAAACGTCCGGGTAAAATTAGGCGACAAAGAATTCTCCCCGGAAGAAATATCTTCCTTTATTCTCTCTGAGCTGAAAAAACACGCGGAAAAATATCTTGGTAAACCGGTGGAAAAGGCCGTCATTACCGTCCCCGCATACTTTGACGACCGCCAAAGAAATGCCACAAAAGACGCCGGAAAGCTGGCCGGACTGGACGTAGTCCGCATTATCAACGAACCGACCGCAGCCGCACTCGCGTACGACGCGGGACACCCCGAAAACCACAAACTCCTCGTGTACGACCTCGGCGGCGGCACGTTTGACGTTTCACTGGTTGTCGTGGAAGATGGCGTGGTAGAGGTCAAGGCAAGCCATGGGGACACCAAGCTGGGCGGCGACGACTTTGACCAGTTGTTGATCAATCACGTCCTGGAAATATTCAAGGAAAAGCACGGCATAGACCTAAACGTAGATTTAAGGTCGAGGCGGCGACTTCTCGTTTCCGCTGAAAAAGTCAAACGTGAGCTTTCAGACGCCCCTTTCGCCAGAATACGTGAAGAGTACATCCATAACGACCTGCACCTTGACGTGGAGATTTCCAGGGACGAGTACGAAGAGATGATCATGCCGCTATTGCAAAAGACGTTGCAGTGTATACAAATGTGCCTGAAAGACGCTTCACTCCTGCCAAAGGACATTGATAAGGTAATCCTCGTCGGCGGCGCAACGAGGACCCCGCTGGTCCACAAAATCATTAGGCAAGAAATCGGCCTTGATCCCCACTACGAGATCAGCCCGGATCTGATTGTCTCAATGGGTGCGGCTATTCAGGGCGGCATCATCGCGGGAGACAAGACACATTCCATACTGGTAGACATCACCCCATACACGTTCGGCACCGGTGCAATAGGAGAACGCGAAGGCATGTTTCATCCTGATATTTTCGTTCCTATTATCAAGCGGAATACCGCCCTGCCGGTTTCCAAAGGAGACGTATTTTTCACCGCGGTTGATAACCAGGAGGCTGTTGACGTAAAAATTTACCAGGGAGAAGAACCCATTGCAACGGACAACATTTTTATCGGTGATTTTGTCATTAAGGGGTTAAGCAAGGCGCCGCAAGGAAACGCAATCGTGTTGAACCTGGAACTGGATATTAACGGTATATTGAAGGTGACCGCCATAGAAAAAGCCACGGGACTTACAAAGGCCGTCACCATGGACACCAAAAACGTCAAGCCACATCTTGACATCGCTGAGGCGCAAAAAAACATCGAATCCTTGTTGTCGGATGAGGATGAGGATGAGGATGAGGATGAATACGAGGAGGTTGAAACCATCGACAACGTTGAAGAAAGCGTCGCCAGCAGCGAACCGGGTAAACAACCGCTCCTTGCCAAGGCAAAGGCACTCCGCAAACGCGCGGAGAAATTGCTGGGTTCCATCGCGGAGGAGGATGCAAAGGATATCAGAGACATGCTCGAAAAAAACCGCGAGGCGATAAACACAGGAGACATGAAACGCCTGGCCGAAACAAATACATCACTAGAAGACATCATTTTTTATCTGGAGGATTAATGGAAATCCATTGTCCTTCATGTAAAAAAGTGAACGTAGACGCAGCCGCCTGCACACGATGCGGCTGCGAGCTACAGGCGTTACAGGCTATAGCGCAGGCTGCCATGTGCAATATCGCCCTGGGCAAAAACACCTTGCTTGCGGGAAATTTCCAGGATGCGCTGGAACACGCCGGACGGTCGTGGCATCTAAAACACTCACCCGAAGCAGCAAAACTCGCGTTCCTTGCAAACGTCTGTGCAATGAATTACCATGAAGCACTACTATGGTATTCCCGTGCAATTAAGGACTGAGTAACGGGCATCCGTGTGAGTCTGGTTTTTTGGGTACATACACAACACAAAAGGTGGGGTTCAAGCTGCAAGCTTGAACCCACAACCTGCCGATGTTGCATTAGAACTTTACGTATCCCTTTTCTTCCAAATATGCAATGATCGTCCTTGTCGATTCCTCAATGGACATCTTTGACGTGTCGATGGTCAATTCCGGATTCAAAGGTTCTTCATAAGGCGCTGATATGCCAGTAAATTCTTTGACCTCACCCTTGCGCGCCTTTTTGTAGAGGCCTTTTGTGTCGCGCTGTTCACAAACCTCAAGGGGACATTTTATGTATATCTCAATGAATTCGCCTGCCTGAAATAGCTTCCGGGCGTTGTCCCTATCCTGCCGGTACGGTGATATGAAGGCGGTGATTGTAATGATGTTTGCATCAGTGAACAGCTTTGCCACCTCGCCAATACGACGGATGTTTTCGGAGCGGTCTTCCGGCGAGAAGCCGAGGTTTTTGTTCAGGCCGTGGCGTATGTTGTCGCCATCAAGTATGTATGCCTGGTGTTTGTTCTCGATGAGGGCGTGCTCAAGTTCAACGGCGATGGTGGACTTTCCTGAACCGGACAGGCCGGTAAGCCATATCGTACCCCCTTTTTGTTTCATGAGGTTTACCCTGTCGTCTCTCGAAATCTTCCCGTGGTGCCACTTGATGTTGGTTGCTTTTTGCGTTGTCATGTCGTCTCCATTTAATAAATACTAATTAATCACCATTGCTTCTTTATTTCAGAGTTTCAAATATTATAAGAATTATTTTAAAAATGCAAGTTATTTCTCTCGTTCCCAAGCACCAGCTTGGGAATGCGCCTGCACCGGAAGCTCCAGCTTCTTTTTTCCGGAAGATTTCGCTTTCCGACTCCAAACTAAACAATAATCCTCTTCACATCCCCCAGCGTTGCCTTTGTCAGTTCTTCCATAAGATCGTTTAACCTTGTCACCATGTTCATGGGTTCAAAGACAACTCCGTCCTGCATGAGCGCGTTGTCGCACAATTGGTTCACGATTTTTTCGACGAGCGGCTGGTGTGCCACGTTGTCGTTCATCTTGGCAAGGTTTTTGATTATCTGGTGCTTTCTGTTCACCTCCATAATCTTCTTGGTTGTCTTGTACTCCTTGTCCATCATTTGTATGAGCTTTTGGAAGTGTACGCTGGGCATGCCGTCCGGGTTTACCAGGCAACACGGGCTGTCCACCAGCCGGTGCGATTCTTTTACGTCTGTCACCCTGTCGGCCAGCGCCAGGCGCATGGTCTTTAACAGGTGCTTAAACGTCTCCTCGAACCCCTTCGGCTCTTCCGTTGTGTCCACGATCTTTTTGTCGGCGTCTTTCAGCAAGTCAAGGTTCGCCTGATCCGCGGAACGTATGGGTTTTTTCTCAAATTCCATGATTCCGGAAAGGATGAATTCGTCGTGAGGATCGGTTAAAAACAATACCTCAACGTCTTTCTTCTTGAATATTTCCAGATAGGGACTCTTCTCGATGGCCTCACGGCTTGCAGCGGTAATATAGTAGATTTCATTCTGCTCCGGTTTCATGCGGTCCGCGTATTCCTTGAGGGCTATCAAATCATCCGCCTTCGAACACTTCGACGAATTGAACCTCAGCAATTGCGACAGGGCTTCCTTGTTCTCGAAATCAAGATGCGCGCCTTCCTTGAAAATCCTTCCCTGTTGACGCCAGAAGGTCTCATATTTTTCTTTCTCGTTTTTTGCCGTCTCCTGCAACAGCTTAAGGATCTGTTTGACCAGGATGTTTTTCATCGCGTGGATAATCCGATTATCCTGGAAGGTCTCCCTTGAAATGTTAAGCGGAATGTCGGCAGAATCCACCACGCCGTGCAAGAACCTCAGATATTCAGGGAGCAGCATCTTGCAATCGGACTGGATGAGGATTTTGTTCGAATAGAGCTGTATGCCATGATCCAGTTTCTTATAGCCGTACATTTCCCGGTTTGTAGCGGGGCAGTACAATATGCTGGAAAACTGAATGGGCGCCTCAGCCGAGGTGTGGTGGCGGAAGAGGGGCGTTTCTTCGACGTTGGTGATGAATTTGTAAAATTCGTTATATTGCTCTTCCGTTATGTTCTTCTTCGGCTCTTTCCAGATGGCCGTAATCTGGTTTGCCTTCTCACCGCCGACGAGTATGGGAAAGCTGACAAAGTTCGAGTATTTTTTGATGATGGACTGAATTTTCGATTTATCGGTATACTCTTTTTCCTCTTCTTTTAATTGGATGACAATATCGGTACCACGTTTCTCCTTATCAATTTCCGTTAAGAAGTATTTCCCCGTGCCATCCGAGTGCCATTCGAACGCCTGCGCGTCTTTCTGGTAAGACTTCGTTCTGATCCTGACCTCATCGGCCACCATAAACACGGAATAAAAGCCGACGCCGAATTGTCCGATAATGTTTGAATTCTTCCGGGCTTCTTCCGATAAGTTGGCAATAAAATCCAGAGAGCCTGATTTTGCAATGGTACCGACGTTCTGAATAATCTCTTCCCTGGTCATTCCTATGCCCGTGTCGCTGATGGTAACGGTCTTGTTTTTTTCGTCAAGATCGATATTTATTTCCAGCGGAATTTCCTTCCCTTCGCAATCAGGATGCGTCAGGGCATGATAACGCACCTTGGTCAGCGCGTCGGACGCGTTAGAGATAAGTTCCCGCAGAAAGACTTCTTTATGGGTATAAAGAGAGTGGGAAAGGATGTTCAACAACTTCTTGATTTCAGCTTGAAACTCAAAACCTTCTTCTTTTTTATTTTCACTCATGCATTGCTCCTTTGCTAAATAGCATTCTCGCCTCTGTCACCAGTACGAATACGAATCACATCTTCAATGGGACTGATAAAAATTTTGCCGTCGCCAATATTACCCGTCTGCGCCTCTTTTACAATACATTGAACAATTTTTTCTACTTCATCATCGGGCACCACTATTTCTAATTGTATCTTTTTAATGTAATCTGTCTTGTACGTCCTGCCACGCCAGTGCTCGGTGGAGCCTTTTTGATTGCCGTGGCCCTTCACATCTGTCACCGTCATTCCCGGATATCCTATGTCTGATAAAGCGTCCTTTATCATAGTAAAGCATTCTTCCCTTACGATAGCCAAAACCTTTTTCATAATTTACCCCCAATAGTCAAGGAAAATTTTTTTGAAACTCCAGTATAGCACTCTACTCCTCCAAATTGTGTTAACTGTTGCAGGACGCGGCTTAACACTGACTCGCGCGCGGCATCGGCGAACC
>JACVXV010000289.1 GCA_015661205.1 Candidatus Brocadiaceae bacterium | reverse complement strand
GTTCGGCCGGGAGAAGGGGGCATTTACCGGGGCCGATACCCGGCAGGTCGGCCGGTTCGAGGTCGCCCATGGTTCCACCCTTTGCCTGGACGAGATCGGGGAACTGCCGCTGGAGTTGCAGGCAAAGCTACTCCGGGTGATTCAGCATAACGAGTTTGAGCGCCTGGGCTCGTCCCATACCATCAAAGTCGATGTGCGGATCGTGGCAACGACCAATCGAGACCTTGAGGAAGAGGTCCGCAAGGGCCGGTTCCGGCAGGACCTTTACTATCGGCTCAACGTCTTCCCCATCACTGTCCCACCACTGCGGCAGCGGAAAGAAGACATCCCGCTGATGGTCCAGGCCTTCATAGAGCGGTATTCCAGGAAATTAGGCAAACAGATCACGTCGATCCAGAAGGAGACGATGAAGGCGCTGCAGGATTATCCATGGCCCGGGAACGTCCGGGAGCTGGAAAGCATCATTGAACGGGCAGTGATCTTGTGCCCAGGGCCGGTTTTGCAACTGGCAGATAAACTGGAGATTCAATCCCCCCAACTTTCATCCACCGTGAGGACCTTGGAAGAGACGGAGCGAAACCAAATTCTTAAAATCCTTTCTGAAACCCGATGGCGCATCGAGGGAAAGGACGGGGCCGCAGCGATCCTGGGCCTCCACCCGAGCACCTTAAGAGCGAGGATGCATAAGCTCGGGATAGTCCGGCCGGAGACAAAAGAACCAGATTAGACTGTCCACCTCCCTTCAAAGTATCCCTCAATATGTTGAGGTTCCACCAAATATTGAGGCTAAACGAATCATTTCATACTTTCCTGCTGTCCTCTCCTATTAATCTAACCCCCTGTTATTAAAGGATTAATCCAAACTTCTTATTTTCCCTCGGCTATTGGCAGACCATTTGCCTTTAGTATTTTTATGATCCTCGTAAACATACGAATGAATGTCCTTTCAGAGAAGCGCATGGAGTTGTCACAGACGATCGCGTCACTGTCCGGTTCCATAAGGATGGAGAAGGGATGCCGGCGTTGCGACTTCTGCCAGAGTATCGAGGATGAAAATCGACTCTTTCTTCTTGAAGAATGGGATACTCGGAAGAACCTTATGACCCACCTGAAGTCGGTGCATTTTAGGGTGCTCCGGGGGGCGATGAGCCTTCTCAGAGAGCCCTATGAAATGATGTTCCACACCGTTTTTCACCCGGCGGGGATGGAGGAGATTTAATCGAAGATCGGATGATCGTGCGCCAGGGGAGGATCGAGGAGGGGATCATGGCCGGAAGATTGACGCGTGTTCAGGGAAGGGAATTTTTGCAACGGATAAAAGACCGACCCGTCACCCCGGAGGAAAGAGCAGAGATTTCGAGTCGTCTTGATTCACTTGAAAGGGATATAAATCAAGCTTTTCATTCATTGAATAATGAAGGTTTGGCTGTATGCCGTTTGCTGTATTAATCTTGTTTGTGCCATGTCTAATAAATTATTCGTGGGTTTTTATGACTTTGCGCTGGAGGGGTAAGGAAAGGCATTCCACCCGTAATTTCAGCGAGGAAAGGCATTACACCCATCATTTCAGCGAAGTTCTTTATCGTATTAAGGAGGAGGCAAATATGTCAAAGTTGAAGATGTTTTATAGATGTTTATTACTAAGTTTTTCATTGGCGCTTTTTTCATTGGCGCAAACCGCCGTAGCGCAAACACTGGGTGACGCGGAAAGCTTTGCGGTACTGGGTGGCCAGAGTGTCACCTTCGACGGCACAGGGACTATCATCACTGGCGATGTTGGTGTTTCACCAGGTACATCGATCACCGGCTTTCCGGCAAATGTGACCATCGTTCCGCCCTATGGGATACACGTTAATGATGGAGATGCGGTTGACGCTCAAACATCGGTCACCGCTCTGTACACGGACTTGGATACCATGGGTGGCGCCACGCCCCTCGGTCCGCAGTTGAGTGGAGCCACGGTAGGCCCAGGTATCTATGCCTTTAGTACCGAAGCCGATCTGGCGGCGAATGGACTCTTCACGCTCAGCGGCGCAGGAACTTACATTTTCCAGGTCGGTAGTGCACTCACTGCCAACGTTGGTTCGAACGTCAGCCTGATCGATGGCGCCACCGCTTGCGACGTGTTCTGGCAGGTCTACAGCGCGGCGACGCTCAACGGAGACACCTTTGCCGGAACGGTTGTCGCGCAGGCAGCAGTCACGTTGGGTGTCGACGCAGTTCTGAGCGGGAGAGCGTTGACCACAGCCTTAGGGGCCGTGACGATGGCCGGCAGCAACACGGTTAATATTCTTTGTGAAGAACCAACACCGACTCCAAGTCCAACAGTTGAAGTAACACCGACACCAGAGGTAACGCCCACTACGAAGATAACGCCAACTCCTGAAGTGACACCAACCCCGGAAATAACGCCGCCACCGACGCCAACGCCTGTGGTATCACCAAGCCCGATACCATCACCAACTGAGTCGCCCACAGCGGTTAGCCTGGTTAATTTCAAGGCTAAGGTAAATGGCGACGGCAGTGTTACACTGGCATGGGAAACGGCATCTGAGGTAGATAATGCAGGATTTAATATCTACAGGTCAAAGAGGACAGATGGCACGTATAAGAAGGTAAACGGAAAACTCATTCCGGCACAGGGTGGTGGTTCACTCGGCGCAAGCTATAGTTACGAGGATACACCTGGCAAGTGTACCTTCTACTATAAACTTGAAGACGAGGATACTTATGGTGTGAGTACCATGCACGGACCAGTAAAAGTGAGATTAAGAATCGGAGAGGGTGAGGCGAGGAGGAGGAGGAGATAGATTTTAGATTTTGGATCCCCGATCTGAGTCGAGGACAAGTTTCGGAATTTGGAATTCGGATTTGAGACTTACGTTGAGGAAATTCAATTTATACCGTAGAGCGGGGGGTTCATCCCCCGCTCATGGCCGACCACGAGGGTCGGCGCTACAGAATGACGTGTAATAGTAGAATTGTCATTCTGAGCGAAGCGAAAAATCTAATTTAAGAATTTAATTATTAGAAAGGAGATAAAAAATGGAAGAGAAAAAATTACCTGTTTACGAATCGCCAAAGGTTGTTACATACACCGATGAGGAATTGCTTGAAGAATTGGGTCCTGCACAGACAGGTTATGTAAGAGGGGATAGCGCCTTTTAGCGGCCAATTCAAATGTATAGGATTTTCAATTTGCCCACGAAACACACGAAAATGACTAACCTGCTTTTGTTTCTTTTCGCGTGTTTTGTGGGCCTTTTTTTGGTTGCGTGGATTGCTGGCAGTGCGGCGACCACAGAGAAAGAAAGCACCGTGGAGTATATAAAAGTATGAAAAAGATTGAATTTGTGGTAGCAATATTTGTCTCTCTATTTTTTATGACTTCTTGTAGCAAGAAGACGCCTGAAAAAGTAGAAACCCAGGTGTCGTCAGAGGATGTCAATCATGAAACAGGGGAAGCTCTTGAAACGACAAAAACTTACCTAAAACAGGAAAAAGAGAAATACCAGAAGGATGCTGAATCAACATTGAACGACCTCAATGATAAGATAAAAGGTCTACAGTCAAAGGCCGAGCAAGCAGGGACAGATACCAAGGCCAAGTACAATGAGATAATTGAAGGATTACGAAAGAAGCAAGGAGAAGCACAAAATAAAT
>JACVXV010000048.1 GCA_015661205.1 Candidatus Brocadiaceae bacterium | reverse complement strand
AGGTCGGCACTACAGGGCTTTTTGAAAATCCACCCCAGTAAAATCAAGGGTTTCAAGGCGTTGAATGCCTAAAAATGACCGTTTTTTGGCGCGAATTGCGAAAGTCGGGCTAAGCCGCCAGCGAAGCTGGTGTGTGAGTACCGATCCTGAGTTTGTAGCCAAGGCAGCAGATATTGTAGGGCTGTATTTGAATCCTCCCGAAAATGCACTTGTTATCTCCAAGGAAAAGTCATTGTCTGGTGGATACGCTTCGCTTAATCCACCCGACATTTGGGCGGATTCAACACGTTAGCACTATTCGCCTGGGGCGGCGGTGTTTTTTGCGCATCCGCACGCAAGCGAAAGCGCTTGAGATACGCGGCTTTGGTCTCTGTATATGGTAATGCCTTTACACCCGCTTTTATACGCCAGGAAAAAAACGTTTCGTACGTCGTCGATGCCGGCGTTTTGGGGGAAATTGATGGTCTTGGATACACCGCTGTCAATGTGCTTTTGACAGACGGCCTGTATCCTTACGTGCTGCTCCGGTGAAACGTCATGGGCTGTGACGAATAGTTTTTTCACATCCGGCGGAACATCCCTCATGTTTTGTAATGACCCTTCATTCGAAATCTCCTCAAGAAGTTTTGGGGAATAAAAGCCGCGTTTTTTGGCTATTTCCACAAAGAGCGGGTGTACTTCAGACAACCCCTCCTCCACCAGGACGTTTCGTTTGTAGGCAACCGCAAACAATGGCTCAATGCCGCCGGAACAACCGGCGATGATGCTGACCGTACCCGTTGGCGCAACGGTGGTGCGGCATGCGTTTCTATATTTTTGCGACGCCGTGCAAGCATAGATGCTCTTATCGTAGTTTGGGAACACACCCCGCTCGCTTGCAAGCTTGATGGACGCCTCATTAGCCTTTTGGGAAAAGAACCCCATCAGCTTATCAACGTACAGTACAGCCTCTCCGGAGTTGTATGAAATGCCGAGTTTGATGAGCAAATCGGCAAGCCCCATAACGCCCAGCCTGATCTTACGGTTGCCTTTCGTGATACGCTCTATCTGAGGAAGCGGGTAGGTGTTTACGTCAATGGCGTTGTCGAGGAACCGGACGGCGCGGTGTATTACCGACTCGAAGCGATCCCAGTCAAATGCATAGCCCTCGTCCGCACAGGTAACCATCCCGGAAAGATTAATAGAGCCGAGGGCGCAGGCCTCGAAAGGGAGCAACGGCTGTTCTCCGCAGGGATTTGTTCCCTCTATTGCGCCCAGTAACGGGGTGGGATTGGCCGCGTTAATGGCATCAAGGAACAGCATGCCCGGCTCGCCACTTTCCCACGAGGAACGGGCTATTTCTTCAAAAAGCGACTTGGCGTTTATGGTTTTTACCACGGCTTTTGTTCTGGGATTGACGAGGGGGAAACCCTGGTTTTCTTCAACGGCGCGCATAAATGCGTCGGTGACGCCCACGGAGACGTTGAAATTTGTCAAGGTACCTTCAATGCGCTTAGCCTGAATAAACTCAATGATATCGGGGTGGTCCACCCGCAACACGGCCATATTGGCGCCGCGTCTGAATCCGCCTTGGTTGATGGCCTCTGTGGCCTCATTGAACACCCTTATAAAGGAAACCGGACCGCTGGCAATGCCGCCGGACGTGCTGACCCTATCATTTTTAGGCCTAATCCGGGAAAATGAAAATCCGGTGCCTCCGCCGCTTTTGTGGATCAAAGCGGCCTGTTTCACCATCTCAAAAATATCCTCAATGGAATCTTCCAGGGGCAGCACAAAACACCCGAACAATTGTTGCAGCCGCCTTCCCGCATTCATCAGGATGGGGGAGTTTGGCATAAATTGGAGGGATGTAAGCATCTCGTAAAATTGCCCTTCAAGGGCGGCCACGCCGGCCTTTGGGTCATACTGGAGGTCTGCCCTGGCTATATTCGCGGCAACACGCCGGAACATATCCGCCGGTGATTCAAGGGGACGTCCAAAGTCGTCCCTCCTTAAATACCTTTTTTCCAAGACCAGCCGGGCGTTTGGTGATAATGAAACTGCGTGTTTTTTCATGGCGGCTTTGGGAAGATAGTTTGGAATTTCATGTATCTACAGGTTACACAGCCAACGGGATAAAGATGCAATTTGGTTGTCGTCTGTTAGGTTTGCGGCATTTGAAAGTGTGCCCTTCTTTAGCAGATTCCATATTTCAACTGCCATTTTTACTTCAATAGCTGCTCCAATAAAGAAAAGATGCGGTGTATGACCTACTTTCTTAAATGATTCTTGAATGCGATTAAGGGCTGTTCTTGCGGTTTTCCAGTGTTCGTCAGCGCCAGCCGGATCTATTCCACCTTTGAGTTCTCCAAGAGCAATATACGAAGCGGGAGAATTAAGTATGTCTTTGACAATTTTCTTATTGGTTAAATCCTTTTGCTCTCTATTGAACAAACACAAATCCACGTTGTTGCCGACAATTGGCACGATCAAATTAAAAAGCGCCGTACGACATTGGTCTTCCTTTTTCCAACTGATTCCCTTAACAAATTTCTCAATTTCCGCGTCGTTTTCCGGCATTTGCATCCATGTGTTTGTTTCAGCATGAAGCATCTCAAAAGATTTACCGGCAACCCTGAGCGTAGAAATAATAGAGCGTGTTAACTTCCTCTGCGCCAATGCACCGCCGATGTTTCTCATTGAGCCACCCAGAGAGTCTCCTCGTATTAACAAAAATCTGAAAACCAATTCTTCGACAAAATTCTTCCCTGCCGGTTCAAGAAAGTTCTCGATTAGTCCTTTTATTGCTTCTTTCTTATCTTTTGGCAGTAGATGGTTGTTTGCCTTGTCTGATACGCCTGACGCAGTTAATAGTGCTGATTGTATATCTAGAATTTCAAGCAAATCAGATGGTGTTTTAGCAGTTGAAGCCGCAACTTTCAACGCCCTTGCTTCTTGAATATATGGCGTAGCCTGCCTGTTTTTTTCTAATGCCAGTGCGACGAAGCCGGCACGAACTGCTTCATACGTGGTTTCAAGGTCTTTACTTGATTTTAAGTGCGGAAGATTCGGCTTACTCATTCGGCTCTCCTCCAAATATACACGCATTTCCTAAGCATTTCTCGTCCATGTTTGCCCATTTGTTGACTGCTGTTTCCTTTACCATTTGGCAACACCAGGATGTTTTCTACGCGAAACCCCAACTTTTCAGCAATGCCGGAAAGTATCATATCTACAGAAATACTTGCCCCTGCAAACCTAACGTTATCATTCACCATGAATAACGGGGCATTGGGTTTCAGCACCCTTGAACATTCAGCGATTACGCAGGCCATCTCGTAAAAATAACCCCGAACCATTCGAGGAATGCCATTGTTGTTCAACAAGCCTTGCGCTTTTTGATCATCCAAATATTTTAAAACAGCTTGCAACACCTCTTGCTGATCCGCAGCAGCAATGGCCTCCGTCCAATCATGGTTCATCGCCAACAAGTCTTTGGTGCGATTTTCAACGGTACAACTGAGCATTTGCTGGCGGAGATGCACTAGCTCTTGTTCGCCTATCCCGTTTAAGGCAAGTTCCAAAGCATACGTGCGCGTATAATCATACCGGTTACAATAGGGTGGTGACGTAATAATTGCATCATATACGCGCGCAGGGATTGTTGGCAATATATCAAGACACGAGCCACAATAAAGATTAATATTACCTCGCGCACGTTCTGAGGGAAAAAGCGATTTCTGCTTTCCCTTGGTTTGTGAGTCAAACAGGACATCCTTTATTTTGGTGCATATAGCGTCGTCGAAACCGAGAATATCCCCTTTGTCGAATGGTTTCTCGCCTTGCCGTCTTCCCGACCGGTAATCCCACCGCAAATACTGGCCGTCTTTACGTGTATAGCTTATCGACTCCAATATACACAACAAGGCAAACTGCAAAACTGCCCGTACACGTTCGTTTTCCTTATCACACGCGCCCAAGTATCTCTCTATCGCATCCTTCGTTTGTTCCGGGTACGCATCTTTTGTAATACGCAACTCGTTTAACGTCGTCCGCAACCCGGATGTTTTCCAGGGTTGTTCAAGCTGCCAACGATTGAGGATGCTATAATCATGTTTCGTCAACTCTAATGCAACTATTTTCTTCGTGTCGATTATTTGCTGGCCAATGCGCAACAATTCTATCCCATCGGCGTTTATCCCTTTTGCAATTGCCGCAAACAAGGCCGTTCCGCTGCCAGCAAACGGGTCAAGGATTATACCGTTAACAATTTTGTCCTTTTCCAACAGATATTCGACCAGAGAAGCCGAAAAGGCCTCTTTGAATTTATACCACCGGTAAACCTCTCTGCTCTTATTGGCCTGAAAACTGACGAGAGCGCGGGATAAAGAGAGGTCCAGGTGGAATTTATCCTTGAAGTAGCGGTATAAATCTTGGTCAAGACGTTCAATTTCGTCCAAATCGTCCTTTTGTTTTGCGGTTGTAATATTTTCGGTTAAGGTTAACATTTGTTTTTGTTTTACCCAATCCAATAGATAGTTACTATCGCTTTCGCGTATAGGTTAGGCATATTCCTGTATCTTTTCAAAAGATTTTAAGGGAATATATACAAAACTCTGGGGTGCAACCATCGAGGCGTCGAGCTTTGCCAGCGGTATCGCATGCTTCAGTTGGTATATCTTTCTAATTCTGATCATAACATTACGTGTTGAATTGGCATAGTAGTCGAGTAGGATGGGTTAAACGAAGTGAACCCATTGGCACAATAGTTTTGTTGGGTTCGCATTCAGACTGTGCCAAATGGGCGGTTTTGCCCTCTTCTGTGAGGTGTACTCCCCACATTAATGGCTAAAATGCTATAAAATGAGGTGTATTTAAGGGTTCTTCCCCACTTTTGAATACAAAATAGTTCATCTGGCACAGTCTGATTGTTTCGCCCAACCGACAAAACATCCCTTAAGACAGTCGTTTGTGATTACGTATCAACGAGATCCGCTACGAAGGAAACAACATCAATCACAGTTTTGTAATAGTCCTTTACTTGGGCGAGGCTAGTACCGACTGATTCGCCATGTGCTATCTTGTTGCGAAGCGCGACTAAGCTGTTCACTGCAGCCTTTCGCTCGTCAACCAGGTATTTTTCAGCAGCAATGCGCCAGTCTTGTTTGAAATTGCCGAGAAGCTGAAATATCTTTTCACAGGTCGGATTCGTCCAATAGTCCAATTGTCGTTCGACAAAAAACGCAACCTCTGGAGCGCTACGTCTCTGTGAAACGTCCAGTACAAGGGCAATAATGGCATTTTCAAGAAAACCTGAGACGAGGATGCAGAAGTATTTTGCAAAATCCGCCTGAACCTCAATGTCTGTTGTTGAATGTGGTGACCTCTTGAGAGTCGCATCTAGTCGAAGCTGCAGGCGTGAGACTCCTTGACGGCCGTTCATGGTACCGCCGAAAATGCGTTCTTGGCCGCTTCGAGTCGTTTGGATACGTTTTCTTCGTCAGCGGTACCGCTGCTAACAGCGTGTTTATAGATGTCTAACTTCATTAACTTGTCATATGAGTTTTTAAAAGCACCTGTGTCTGTAAGTGGTCCAACGGAGAGCCTGGTAGCAACACCATACATCACAGACTCAAGTACCGCTGCATTTATGGAAGAACTAAAGGGACGAAAGGCTTTTAAGCCAATACCGTTTAAAATTGTTGAAACAGTTTTCTCGAAGATGGGGCGGATTATGTTTTCCGGTTGTTTTAAAAGATTACGATTAGCCGCCATATAACGATTCAAAAATGCCTTCATCGGCTTCTTATAACTCCCTGGATGGAAATAGAGTCCAAGAAAGCGAAGGATAAGCTCAATGTCCTTCAAACGTGAACTCTTGAGACCATAAAGTTTACGCCAAGCTGGGTTTTCGTTAAGTTTACTGAGGAGAGAGGCAAAGTCACCGTGATATAATGCAACACGTATTTCTTGGGGTTGCAAGATAGTTCCACCAGAGTTCAAGCGTTCGAAAATCAGGTAGATGCTACTCTGGTCCTCGGTTGGCTCATCCTGCCGTACGATGATTGCGTGAATAATACTGTTGTCAAGGCGACGGCGATCTTCTGGATGTAAGTCTTTGTAGGTTTTACCCTCCCACCGAGGTTGAACTTCGGATAGTTTGAATTCGATGCCTCGGAAAATACAGGAGTAGAAATTCTTTAGTGTCTGAAGGCGCTGTTGTCCATCAAGAACGAGAAATTTCCCATTCGGTTCCTTTACCAAAAAAATGCTCGGGACTGGAAGGCCGAGCAGGAGAGATTCAATAAAACGGTCTGCCTGTGACTTCTTCCAAACAAACTCTCTCTGAAACCCAACAGTAGTCTGCCCCTCATTAGGTGTTAAGCTAAATAAAGGAATAGTGATATCACCTTCACCAAGTCGCTTTACTAAACCATCAACAGGATAGTCAGCGCCGTAAGAGGTGATTGAAAATGTTTCAGGGAGTACTTCACTCAACTCATCAAGATCGTCAACAGCTTCGTCTCCTGGCGGTAAAATCCGATTTGTATCAACCATTTGCGCTCTCCTTGGGTGCGTCAAAGATAACTAATATTTGTTTTAATGAAAATTTTAGGCATAATATCGTGAGATATATGAGGATGTCAAGCATAATGCTGGTAATAGATTGGTAGCGTAAAAAAGAGAGCCCTGACATATGGCTTCCTTTGATTAAAAGGGGTTACAATTGAAATTTACTAAAGGTCTCCATTATTCTATGCGACCAAAATATTAATCTCAGCACCAAACCTCTAATGGCCAATCACCCAATCATACCATTTTTCATCTTAAAAACAACGTCCGCCGGTTTTTCGAATGAGGCGTCGTGGGTGGCTACGAGTATGGTTGCGCCGTTGTCTTTCAGTTCTTTGAGTAACGACCGGATGTGTTCCCCGGTTTCTTCGTCAACGTTCGACGTCGGCTCGTCGGCTATGATGATTCCAGGGCGGTTTACCAGCGCCCTGGCAATGGCTACGCGCTGCTGCTGTCCGCCGCTGAGTTCTTCCGGTGTGTGGGCAAGCCGGTCGCCGAGTCCCATCTTTTCCAAGAGGGTCTTTGCCGTTTCATAACGGTTTCGGGCAGATATGCCGAGCGGCACGAGGGGGTAAGAGACGTTTTCCCAACTGGAGAGGTTTGGGATGAGGTAGAAGTCCTGAAAGATAAAGCCGATCTTTTCACGACGGAGACCTGAAAGCGCTATGTCTGAAAACCGGGTAACGTTGTTGCCGTTGATAAACACCTCGCCCGCAGACGGCCTGTCGAGGGTGCCGATGATATTCAGCAGCGTGGTCTTCCCGGAGCCGGACGGCCCTTTGAATACGACAAAGCTGTTTTTTACGATGGACAGGGTAACGTCCTGAACGGCGCTTACCTTGTGGCTTGAGTGGCCGCGGTACCATTTGCAAAGGCCTTCCGTTTTAATCATAGCTTCATCGACGCAACCGGCGGCTCGGTTGACGCCCTCCACGAAGAGTAGATGCTTCCCACCATCGTCAGGAGAAGGGAGAAGAAGAAGCTGAGGAAAAACGGCAAAGGCAGAAATTGCGAAGGCAGCATAAACGCTGGTAACATGCCAGCCTCGGCTACAAAGAATTGCGCAATACACACGCCGTTGAAATACTTGACCCAGGTAATGGACAGCAGCAGGGCAATGGTAGCGCCTAATAGGCTGATAAGGAGTTGCTCAAAGGAAATCAGTTCCAAGACCTCAAGGGTATGCCACCCCGTGGCCTTCATAATGCCGATCTCCCTTTTCCGCTCGGAAAGCCCAAAGCCGGAGGCCACCAGGATGGCGGGGATGCCCAGGGCAAACGCGACAAGGTACAGGGCGCTGAAGATGCCTTCCTTGAGCATGAATCCCTTTTTAAAATACAACTCAACCATGAGCTTGTCCTGAACCCGGTAGGGTTCATTCTGAAATATGCCATAGAGGTCTGAGGCAATTTCAGAATTGTGTCCGGGCAGGCTGTAGATTTGAAAGTCGGTGGCAACGCCCTGCTTGCCAAACAAATCTGCCGCGTCTTTAAAAGACATAAAGAGCAACGAAGAACTCCAGATACTGGCGTCGGCGGAAAAAAGTCCGGTCACATTAAATAATTTTCGCTGTTGGCACCTCATGCTAAACTGGTCGCCGGGTTGTAACTTGAAATGTCTTGCCAGATCAATCCCCACAACCACTTCACCGGCTTGCTCAAACATCCTGCCCGAAACGCACGAAACGGACTTGGGGAGGTTTTCTTTGTCGATGCCCACAATGACCGCCAATTTGTTTTGTACGTACCCGCGGCCGATGATGCGCGGGATGACCTTTGTAACGCCGTAAATCTTTTTGACCTCATCAAGATACTTCAGCGGTATGGCGGTATTTCTGCCGAATTCGTCAAAGGTCAGGTAAAGGTCGCCGCCGGCCTCGACGGAGGCCATCGATTGCCTTCGAATGCCTTCCGAGATGGCAATTGCGGCGAGAAAAGGGGTGAGGATGGCGATAATGCACAGGCAGACGACGGCGGTCTTCGTCCTATGCCGCATGAGATTTTCAGCAGCCAAGTAAAATAGATTCAGGTGTTTATTCAATGGATTAACCAAACCAGCATAAGTTGGAAGGGTAAAGTAAGGTTTATAAAATCGTATTGTATGGTAAATCTCTTCAAGGTTTCAATGGAATTTTAACCAGGTGGCAAATCGAACTGGTTTACAAACAACTCAAGAGCGTTCTTCGCATTCATTCCTCTCTCGAATTACTGGAGGATGTACATGTTTTATTGTTGCCTCAACTTAACACCTATGGGGTTTACCCGCCCTTTCCCGGACAACCCCACGTCTAACCCTACAAAACCCAATAATAGGGAACTACTCGTGCAGCGAACCTAGAGGTTCGCCCTACAGATACCCTTTAAACAAAAACCCCGCTGTTTAAGGGCTTTTAAGATGGCGGGCAATGCTTGCACGGTTTGTGAACGGTCGTGGTGCTGTTTTGAATTTTTCCCATCGTGGAGGAGGATAACGGCGTCCGGACACGCCTTTTTCAAAACGATTCCTTCGATAGATGACGCGGGTATTCCTGACCAGTCGTAAGAATTGACGTCCCACAGGATGGTTTGGTAATGGTGTGCCTTAAGGTATCTTTTTAACCAGGGGGTGGCAACCCCCCAGGGTGGGCGGAAAAGGCGTGTTTTTACGCCAGTCGTCTTCAGGATTAACTCGCCGGTTTTTTCTATCTCTTTTCCCAGTAAACCGGTGATGGTTAGTAACATTGAATGTGAGTATGCATGGTTGCCGATGGAATGCCCTTCGTCCAAGATTCGACGGGTAACCAGGGGAAAACGTTCCACCCCCATTCCGCAAACAAAGAAGGTTGCCCTGGCGTCATGCGCCTTCAGAACGTCAAGGATTTGAGAGGTGTACGGCTCGTTCGGTCCGTCGTCAAAGGTGAGAAATATCTCGTTTACGCCAGCCGGCTTGGTTTGCACGAAGGCGCAGGCGCTGCCTTGCGCAGTCCGGGGTGGCTCACCGTTAGGGAAAGGGAAATTCATTGGATATGTTTGATACAGATTTTGACAATTATTGTTTGTAACCGTTCTGCCAAAACATCCTGCCTCAGACTAATCGAATGTATAGGAATTTCAAAGTATGGACACGGTGCCCGTGTCCCTGCGTGGGAACAAAAAAGTTGCCGAAGGCCTATTTTCTTCCTTTTAATTTATTCGCAACAAAATCCATCTTTTTTGAGCCGGCCTTTGTAGAATAATGGTGTGAAAAATAGAAGAATGAGAGCGATAAGATCGCCAGCAGCACTAGCGTCCTGGTTAGATACCTGGAAAACAGAAGCCGTTCCGACCGAATCGTGGGAAGCTTTGTAAACGTATGCTTTTTAAAGAGAATCCTCATAATACCGTTTGGGATATAGGCCATAACGCCTGCAATCAAACCACCCCGATATCTCCGCCCGGAAGTTTGCACGCGAAAACGGGGATCTAACCAAACCCTGCCGACGTGCTTGAGCCGCCTGGAAATCTCCGCGTCTTCACCCAGCGTGAGGGACGTCTTAAATCCTCCCACCTGTAAAAAAGCGTCTTTTCTAACGGAGAAATTTACCCCCGGCAAACCCCATCCGCCGGAGAATACTTTGTCCAGAAACCACGCGGGATGCGCAAAATAGAACAGGGCAATCCTTGCAGTGAGCGGCCCTGAATAAAGGGTGTAAAGGCCGCCGAAGGCAACGAGTTTTCTGTCTTTTTGAAATTCATCAACAATTCTGGCAAGCCAATCGTGCGGAAGGATGGTGTCGGCGTCCGTGGTCGCTATAATTTCCCCCCTTGCCGCCAGGAATCCGGTCTGACGTGCATGCCCCACCCCGCGCCGGTGTTCGTGGATTACCTTTGCGCCAAATCGTTCGGCAATCTCGGCCGTCTTATCGGTGGAGTCATTATCTACCACAATTAACTCAAAATCAGTAAATTTCTGCCCTGCCAAGCTTTGAAGCGCCTTCGTTATGAACTGCTCTTCGTTGTGTGCAGGAATAACAACAGAAACTAAAGGATTACGTGTGTCACTCATATCTTTTGATAACCCCCTGTACTATCCTAACCAAACCAGGGCAACACCAATACAGACAAGCAGTACCCCAATCCATCGCATATTATTTACCGTTTCACCCAGAAAGAACTTTGCTCCAAGCGCCCCTACGGCATAACTTAGGGCAGTTGACGGAACAACAAAGCTGACATTTTCCCAGGAAAGCAACATTAACATAGAAAAAAAACCGGTTCCGATCAGCGCTACGCCAACCCATAACCAAGGCAGCCGTACGGCGCGTTTAAACACGGCAAACAACGCGCGCGGTGTAAAACAATGCACCTCTCCGATCTGTTTCATTGCGTAACTAATGGCAATCTCACCGCCGGCGCCGGACAGCACCAGTATCGCAAAAATCATTGCGGTACGCATACTTCTTCCTTGTCGGTTGTGCTGTGTGGCGTGCGACTTACCAACACTACGCCGAGAAAGATCAATCCAACCCCCATCCAGCGTAGAGGACTCAATACTTCATCCAACATCAGATAACCAAGCACGGGAACAATCGCGTAACTCATTGATGACGCCGGAGAAACAAAGCTGTAATCCGCCCACGAAAGCACGAGAAGGTAAGACACAAAAAAGGTCAGCAGGCTGATAACCCCCAGCCAGATGGTGCCGTTCACAATCGTTTTCGCGCCTACGCCCGCGAGGTCAGATAACGACCACCCGGAAACCTCCCCGATCTGCTTCATCCCCTTGCTCAGAAGAACGTCGCCCAGCGAACCGAAGAATATCATGACGACAAGCAGTACGTATGTTTTCATTTGAGGAACTTTAAATGTACTCATAATGTTTTGAAAGTTTTACCAACCCCACCCTTGTTGTTCCATACCATATATTTCATAAATATAGCCCCTGCTACTTTACAAACTTCTCATGTACAATTATCTCATATCTATACGCAAATGTAAACAGTTAAGGTTCCAGATTGACGGCAGCTTTGAAGCAAGGTGAATAAGCCATCCAGCGGAACACCTATTCCCTTTCATCCCAATAGTCCGGCTTCCTGTGTTGGTATGCTACTGCAATCACAAAAATGTGATCTTCCTCGCCCCGAATATTCAAGTTCGTAATAATGGATAGCATCTTCCAACTCCAGATTGGCATATTTCGAAAATATGACTCGCATCATTCCTTCTTGAATATCTCCTCCATGGGTATACCGTCGAGCCGCCCTTCTCTATATGCGCTAAGCCTTTTTTCTGCTTCCTCTGCCCATATTTCATCCAGCTTCTCCTGTGTGAGTATATTTTGGGGCAGGTAACCTTTTAAATTACTCTAACCGGAATGAAGTCCCAGCCACAGCCTGACACCATCTTCAACTTTGGCCATCTGTTCTGCCGTCAACTGTCCAAGTCTTCTCACTAATTTCGCAAGGGGAACAGTAATTAAGTTCTGAGCATCGAACACACCTGTTTTAAGAAAATACACTGGCAAGGATACCTCGAAATTCGAACCACGAGGACTTGTCGTATGAGCAACTAATGTTCCCAGTACTCGGTCATTCGGCCCGGTAGCGGGGATACTTAATACCAAGCAAGGCCGGATTTTCGCAGCCAACCCAAGATCAACAAGCCAAACCTCCCCACGATTAGGATTGGCCACCAGTAGCCTCCCGAGCGTCAAGTTCGAGGAACAATTCCTCAGATGCAAAAACCAGTGCATCCTCCGTCACATCGCCTGACTCGCCAATGATCACACGCCGCAGTAGCTGAGTAGCCGCTTCGTGTTTCTCTGTGTCTGTCAAGGCATCAAAAGTATTTAATAATTCTTTTACTGCCGTTGTCATATAACACCTGATATTTGTTAAATTGTTTTTACCTACCAGAGCTTGTACCGCAAAAAAGGTAACTACTCAGGTGTTTAGACTACAGGCTGAAGGTTAAAAGCTTTTGCCTGTCGGAAATGTTGTGTAATCACATACGATTAAGCCTTCAGCCTATCTACCTGAGTAGTTACCAAAAAAGAGCGTGACCCTGAAGTTCAAGCCTGTACTTATGCTTATTGTGCAGACTTACGCTGCTTTTCAATTCTGCTCACTATTTCATCAAGGTTTTTTTTACCAAAAAGAATTTCTCGTTCTTGGGTGTAATTCCCATAGCCTTGAGTAAATTGCTTAAGAAAGCGAACTGCGTCAACCACACCTAATTCTTTATAAAGAAGGTGGAATGCCTGTTGATTAATTTCTATTAAGGGTCTCATTTCAGTGTAGCGGCTTTTTGACGCATCAGCTTGGACGCTATTTTGCCGTTTGTCCACAGTTCATATTCACTCAGATCAACATCATCACTCCACGAAATACCATAACCGCCCTGATCGAAAGGTTTCTTGCTGATTCCAACCAATATTTTACTGCATCAGCATTACTGCTTATGCCTTTGCGGACGGTTTCGGTTTTTTATCAATATTGTTTTTCACCCATCTCCAGCGCTCCGCCCTCAACCGGAAGAATGAGACAGTCTCTTCGTACAGCCGTTTGCGTTCGTGGCTGTCCCACAGGGCTTTTTTTATGATACGCCAGGCAACCTTTGGCCGGAAGTAATAGGTGTCGTAGAATCGGTTTACGGCGGCCATCATCTCCTCACGCGTCAAATCGGCGTACTCCATGTGCGGCAACTGGTGTCCCTGGCTGTCGGCCGCCGCATCGCCGGTAAGGAAATTGTTTTGTGCCGTGAAGTCGTAGAAATCCGTGCCGGAATATGCGTGGGCGATGGAAACCTGGATGGTCTCGCAGTCAAGTTCCTTCGCAAAATCAACGGTGCGCTGAATGGTCTCCTTGGTTTCTCCGGGTAGCCCGATAATAAAATCACCGTGTACCTCAAGCCCAACCTTTTTGCAGTTTTTAACAAAGGCGCGGGCAGTTTCTACGGTAATCCCTTTTTTGATGTTCTTCAATATTTGCGGATCTCCCGACTCAAACCCAACGATGAGCAGCCTGGCCCCGGCATCGGCCATTGCCTTCAATGTTTCATAGTCGCTCTGGGCGCGGGCGGTGCATGACCATTGGCATTTTAACGGCTTAAGCTTCGAGCAGAGGTCCAGCACGCGGTCTTTACGGATATTGAAGGAGTCGTCATCAAAAAAGAACTCCTTTGCCTGGGGAAACAGTTCCAACGCCTGAGCCACTTCTCTCGCAACGTTTTCCGTAGACCTGACGCGCCACGTCCGCCCGGAAAGCGTCTGCGGCCACAGGCAGAAGGTACACTGCGCAGGGCAGCCGCGACTGGTATAAAAGGCAACAAACGGGTGCTTCAAAAACGGCACGCTGTAATTTTCAATGACCAGATCACGCTTATAAACGTCCGTAGCAAAAGGCAGCCGGTCAAGCTCCGCCGTTTCCAAGGGGGCGCGCGGCGGATTGCTCACGATCTTTCCGTTTTGGCGGTAACTGATACCCAGGATGTCACGAAGCGGTTTGCCTCGCGCAAAATCAACGACGGCATAATCGAATTCACCCTGTACGATAAAATCAATGTCATTACTCGCCATGAGACTTTCTGCGGGCTGCACCTGTACGTGCGGGCCGACAAAGGCGATCTTTAGATCAGGCTTCGCCTCCTTCATCCGCCTCGCCAGTCCCAAATCACTCGTGAAGCCAATGGTTGAAGTAAACAACACAACAAAGTCATACTCCTGTGCAATCTTAATCGTCTCAGCAGGGGTCGTTTTGCTTGGCGGGGCGTCAAGCACCCGACTCCCGGGCAACATGCCTGCGGGATAAGTAAGCCACACCGGATACCAAAAAGACACAATCTCGCGCGTTGCGGGCCACCGTGAACCGGCGCCACCATCAAAGTTCTCAAAACTCGGTGGATTTAGCAGCAAAGTTTTCATCATGGGAAGCGTCGGATTTCAAAAAAATGAATCGCCAGGCAGGCGTTTAAAATAAATACAGTTAAAAAATTAATATAGCTATCTTGAACGATTAAGTCAAGGGTGTTTTAAACTTCGTTTTGCTCCGGCAACAGGGTACCCACTAAAGCATTTTATAACGATGGCGTTGTTGAACAACCACCGTATTGAAAAACAGATGGAAAGGGGTAAAAATAGCTTTTTATGAAGGAATATTTATTATTATTTAAGCGGATTTGCCGGTAGGTGCAAATATAACAATTGCTACGGGAAAGTGTGGGACAAGTAAGAAAGGAAGAAAAGAATCCCGAAGTGGTGAAATACCCAACCTGTCGTTAGGCAGCAAGAGGTAGGAGGTGTGAGGTAGATTGTGATTTCATACCTCACACCCCTCCTTAACCCTCTTTGTGACGCATAAAAACTTACACAAAAAAAGAAGTTTTTATTGAATAATACTATCTTATAACCACACCTTCTCAAATCCGCACCTATTTACATGATTTACAGACGATGTGTTTTCTTCTGCACGGCGGTAGCATCTCTACCGCGATGGGTGCGTACGGCGGGCTGGGGACGTAACCCGTCTTGCAGGCGACTCAGACTTTGTATGTCGAATTGGAGCAACACGCCTGCTTGATTCCCTGGGCATTGCATCCGTTTCTGGCTTTCCATAATGAATCGGAGCAACACGTCTGCTTGATTCCCTTGGCATGGCATCCGTATCAGACTTTGCATGTCGAATCGGAGCAACACGTCTGCTTGGTTCCCTGTGCATGGAGCCCGTATCAGACTTTGCATGTCGAATCGGAGCAACGCGTCTGCTTGATTCCCTGGGTATAGCCGCCGATCTGGATGGAGAACTGCTAAAACCTGTCCTTCGTACCGTAGGCTTCCTTCCAAATGATTGTCTGCCGCGTGGGCCTGGTTGAGCTGAACGGCTGGAAGGTAAATCTGTCGATATCGGTGTAGTGTAATTGAAACCTTCCAACTTGCAACGCTTCAAGCGCGAGCCAAGCACCTTCTCAATATCACGTACCATTGCCTCATCTTCTCTCGTAATAATCGTAAAAGCGTCACCGGTTTTAGCTGCACGTCCGGTACGACCGATGCGATGGGTATAAGCTTCCGCCGTATCAGGAATGTCATAGTTGATAACGTGCGAAATGCGCGAAACGTCGATGCCACGCGCTGCAATGTCCGTTGCTACGAGTATCTTGTACGTACCGTTACGGAAACCATTCATTGCGCCCTGTCTGTTACGCTGCGACATGTCGCCTTGCAGCGAAGTCACATTATAGCCGTCCTTTTTCAATTGCTGCGCCACAAGTCGTGCGCGTTGCTTGGTGCGTGTAAAGACGAGTACCGACTCCGTGTCCGTGTGTCGCAATATCTCCATCAATAACGCCGTCTTCTGCTGACGGTCTACCGGGTACAACGCATGCGATATGGTAGCAAGCGGTACCGCGTGGTCAACCTGAACAGTCACCGGGTCCCGAAGAATGTCGTGTGCGAGGAGTTTGATATCTGCCGGCATGGTTGCCGAGAAAAACAACGTCTGCCGTTGATCAGGTACGTACTTTAAAATCTTCCTGATGTCAGGGATAAAACCCATGTCAAACATACGGTCAGCCTCGTCAAGGACGAGGACTTCCAGGTTGGAAAGATTAATCGTCTTCTGCCTGATGTGGTCCAGCAAACGGCCCGGACACGCCACCACGATTTCCACGCCTTTCCGCAATTTTTGAATTTGCGGGTTGATAGGCACTCCGCCGTAAATGGTAACGCTGCGCAATCGCGTCTGCTTGCTAAGTCCGCCAATGGCCTCGTGAATTTGCTCTGCAAGTTCACGGGTAGGCGCAATGATGAGAGCGCGGATGCGACCGCGCAGCCCTTCCGTCAGGCGTTGCAAAATGGGTAGCGCAAAAGCGGCCGTTTTGCCGGTGCCGGTCTGAGCCAGCGCCAGTATATCTTTGCCTTCAAGAATTATTGGTATTGATTGGGCTTGAACCGGGGTAGGGGTAGTGTAGCCAACCGCTTCTATACCGGCTTCGATGGTTGGATGAAAATGAAATTTTTTAAAATTCACTGAAACTCCTTAATAAATGATTAAAATACAGGCTGGACTTCCGAACTCAAACGAGCCGGAAGAAATACATAGAGGAGAAAGGGAGAAAAAAAACAAGATCTAACAACGCTTTTAAACTGAAAACGCATTCGAATGCTTGTTAGCGCGGTTGCGCGCTGGTTTTCCAAAGGATCGACCGGATGACTGGCCACTTTTTACTGAGGTTTTTACCACTGTGTAAGTATCCGTTTTGTGTGCGTTCAACTGTGTTCCTTGCAAGCGTCAGGTTACGCGGCGTTTTTAGCGCAGGCGGAACTGTGGCCGTTGCAGGATTTAGATTTTATTCTTTTTCCTCCATTTCTCCACGTACATCGATATCTCCTTCTCAATAAACTTTCATAAAAATACACCCGTTTTCTATCCGCGAATAGCTCGCCGACGGATAACACAATTTATGAGTATACACTATATTTCTGCTAATGAAACAAAATACAGAAAAATATTATTTTACCGGTTTGATGTTGTGGTGTGGCTCTTCTGAAGTTACACCATAGGTAAGCGGGCACACAGCCACCTTGCAGCAACCGTTAATCACATACAACGCTTAAATAATTCTTGACCAAAGAAACGCTTTGGCTTAGAATTTTGCTAACCGTTTAACACGTGGGGCAAGGCTTTAGCCTTGCAACTGTTTGAATACGCACCAGGGATCGCAACCCTAAAGGGTCACCCGACTGCTGCTTTGAATTTTCTATACAATTTAAAAAAACATCACAGCAAAATCAAACCGAAGGAGAATACATAAAATGAGTAATAAAGTAAAGTGCCCGGGCAGCATACGAAATGCATCCCCAACACCCATTGACCGGAAATGCCACAATTGCGGAGTCCTGGTGGAAATGTGGAGCGATGAGGAAAAGGCCGATTGCCACAAGTGCGGCACAACCATTTTTAAAGACAAGGTACCCACCTGCGTTGAATGGTGCAAATCCGCCGAGGAGTGCATGGGCGATATCCTGGACGTTAAAAAAATTCAAGCCGAGGCAAAGATACGCGCCGCTGCCGATGGGAATCCGAAATTCTTTGAAAGCGTCACGGAGATGATAAAAAAGAAAAAAGGCGAAGCGTAATGGCCTGTGCGCGCGGATATTTTGCAAAATATCCTAGCGCGGCTACGCCGCAACCAAATCGGCAGTGTTCCGTTAGGAACAAAATATTGGTAGAAAATAAACACAGAAACAGTATTAGTTCCGTAGGAACGATATATTGGTAGATCAATTGGGTTCTAACTATATCATGGTTACGGCTTTTGTGTTTGGAAGTACTTAATTCTCTGGCATACCGGGTCTATTTAACAGCGTATCGAATTACGAAGTTTTCTTATCGGTACCTTGTACGAATAATTCAAACGGCAAAATTTCTTCCGTGTTCTTCAAGAACAAAAATTCTCTTATCCTTCGGCATTCATTATTCCTTGTTCGATATTCGATTGCACCATCATCGGCCACCTGTAAAGCGCATCTTAATCATTCGCCCCGGCGCACTGGGCGATTTGATAGTCACCCTGCCCGCCTTCGGCGCCATTCGCCAATATTTTCAGGACGCCCATATCGAAATCATGGGCTATACGACCTTGCTGGAAATTACCAAAGGACGTTTTTACGCCGACGCCGTCAGCCGGTTTGACCATGCAGACAACGCCCTCCTCTTCGTTAATAACGCCCAACTGCCGCCGTCCCTCATCAAAAAATTTGAAGGTATCGACCTCGTCTTTTCCTTTGTTTCCGATAAGGAGCAGGTATTTGCCCACAACCTGAGAAAAACAGGCGTAAAGCACATCATCCACCGGGAACCCATCCCCGCCAGCTCCGAAAATATCCACATTACGGACTATCTCTTAAAATCCCTTGATTCATTGGGCGTCACCGAACTAAACGCTATACCAAAGGTATTTTTAAACAACGAAGACCTTTGCCTTGGTGAGAAATTCATAAAGGATGCCGCAGTGGATTCCGCAAAACCCCTGATTGCCATTCATCCCGGCAGCGGAAGCAGGCAGAAATGCTGGCCTGTGGAACGGTTCGCGGGGCTTATGTCACGCCTCAGCCGCGACGTGAACGCGCAGTTCCTGGTAACATCAGGACCGGCAGACGACAGGATTATCGAAGAGCTACGCCAAAAAACCAACAATTCGTTCATCACGGCCAATCAACTACCGCTGCCTCATCTGGCCGCCATCTTAGCAAAATGCCACCTCTTCATAGGAAACGACTCCGGCGTTACCCACTTGTCAGCAGCCGTAGGAACACCAACCATCGCCCTATTCGGCCCTACCGACCCTCGAATATGGGGGCCGAGAGGTGAAAAGGTAACCATCCTTTATAAAAAACACCCCTGCAGCCCCTGTCCCCTTGATATAAGAAAAAACTGCCTGTCTCTAGCTTGTTTAGACGAGATAGAGGTTGAAAGCATTGTCAAAGAAACACATTTAAGGTGAATTGTAGGGGTGAAGCATTTTCCGTGACAAGTCCCAGGCATAATCTCATGGGTGAGGAAAATGCTTCGCCCCTACGGTTGCCCTTTCCCACGTTCTGCGTCCAGCAGTAATCGGAAACATGAACGACGCGTGAAAAATGCCAAGTTGCGTGCCGTCAGGGCTAAAGCCCAGATTTGCGTGTGTTCGGCCCCCAGCCTAAAGTCTGGGGTTAATGAACGGCAGTTCGTGGATAACTCCGTAGCGTTTGTGTCCAAGTCCTCCAGCCATCACCCCAACCTTTGGTCTACGGTTCATGATGGACGGTACGTGTATGGATGCCGTGGTGCTTTTGTTTATTAACCCCAGCCTTTAGGCTGGGGTTCGTGATGACCACCGAACTGGGCTTTAGCCCTGATAGTAATGGGAGGAAGGCATGGCATTCGTTAAAACTATGATACATGCAGTCTGGGGTACAAAAAATAGAGAGCTTTATACGGCCAAAGATATCAGGCCGTTAATCGTAAGCCATATCAAAAGATGTGTATAAACATAATAGCGTTGCCTTGGGCTGTACTATTTCGCCCCTTCAGGGCTAACAAAAACAAGAGTTTGGTGGCTATTATAGGTTTCTTAACTTAACACCTATGGGGGGCAAGGCTGAAGCCTTGCCCTACGTTACGCTACGTTTTGCGGCGCAGGGCATTTTGGATTCTTGCGGCGATCTCGGACGGGTTGAAAAGCTCGGCTTTAAACTCTTCCTCCGGATAGACGACCAGGCCGTCACGAAACCCGATGCGTTCCATGATGGGGCCGCCGGATGTGTTATAGAGATTATCCGGGGTATAGGCCGCCCATGCATTGGGAGCGGCCAAAGAAATCAAGGTACAGATTTCCTTCCCGGTCTTCACCTCCCACAATTTCACGGTGCTATCCCCACTCCCGGATGCAATGAGCGCCCCGTCCGGACTGAAATGTACACTAGAAACATAAGTGGTATGGCCGGATAATGTCAGGAGTTCTTTCCCGGTTTTCACCTCCCACAATTTCACGGTTTTATCCACTAGAAACATAAGTGGTATGGCCGGATAATGTCAGGAGTTCTTTCCCGGTTTTCACCTCCCACAATTTTACGGTTCCGTCCGCACTCACGGAAGCAATAAGCGATCCGTCTGGACTAAAGTTTACACTGTTAACATAGTCGGTATGACCTGATAATGTTAGTTGTTCTTTTCCTGTTTTTGCCTCCCACAACTTTACGGTTCCATCATAACTCCCAGAAGCTATGATCACACCGTCTGGGCTGAAATTTACACTTTTAACAGTACCTATATAGTCATGTAATGTCGTGAATGCTTTCCAGGTATTTCCCCTCCACAATTTCACCGTTTTATCCTCGCTCCCAGAGGCTATGAGCTTCCCATCCTGACTGAAATTTACACTGAACAACAGAAGAGGTGTGGCCGGATAACGTAAAGAGTTCTTTCCCGGTTTTCACCTCCCACAATTTCACGGTCTTATCCCCACTCCCGGATGCAATGAGCGCCCCGTCTGGACTGAAATGTACACTGTTAACAGAATCGTTATGGCCGGATAATGTCATGATTTCTTTACCGGTTTTCACCTCCCACAATTTCACGGTATTATCCCCACTCCCGGATGCAATGAGCGCCCCGTCCGGACTAAAATGTACACTGTGAACAGAAGCGGCATGGCCGGATTGAAGCGCTATCTTCAGATTTCCCAGGGTGACGTCCGGCAGGGAGGCGCGCGACACGTCCGCCTGCTTAAGCTGTGATTTTGAGATGTTGGACATCCTTAGCCGGGCGTAAGGGAAAGAGGCGTTACCAAGCCTTGCCCCGGAGAAGTCCGCGCGCGTGAAGGAGGCGCTTACCCCCTTTGCATGGGACAAGTCCACATTCTTCAGGTTTGCGCCGGAAAAATCGGCGACGTCAAGGCTGGCCCCGCACAAGGACGAACCTTCAAGGGTAATCCCCGTGGCGCGCGCATGGGTAAGATTGATACTGGAAAGATCGCCGGATACAACCGCGCCGGTTAAATCCACCCCGGCAAGTTTGGCGCGAGATAGATGGACAGATGTGAGCCTGACCCCCGCCAAATCCGCGTCCGCAAAATCCGCTCCCTCCAACCGGATGCAGCTAAGCTGGGGGGCTGATTCCTGGTGTAATCTATCCCAGGCCACCTTCAATAACAACGCGTTTTCACTGATCAAGGGTTTGTAGGGGGACTCAAGGACGTCTTTTATCACCAACCGGCAATGCGCCAGGTTGTAAGCGGGTTTGTGGATCAGCTCACATGCAAACGCCAGGATTTCCTTGCTTAATCGCGGCAACTGTAGCACGTCCGGGGTTTGCGCTGAAAGCCCGGCGCTTATATGCCTGGCTAAAAAGAATTCTAGAAACGATTTATGGGCAAACCGGTAATTCCCCTTGTGGTCGCGGATGAGAAACGTCCCGGTGCGTAGACTGGAATCGGCGCGAAAGAGTTCCTCCCAATCCAAGCGGGGGATGCCTTCTTTTTCGATCTGCGCAAAGAGCCATTTTTGTAAAGGCTCATGGAAGATTTCCTGCTTCCCCTGCTCCCATAGATTACGGGCCAATTCCTGCATAAATCCAACTTTATGCTTCGAAAAAATCGGAAGCTTATCGGCATCCCTGTCTGACCATTCCTGAATACTCATTTCATAAATATCCGCCACCCCAATGCGCATTCCCTGTTTTTCCAGGCCCCGGAGTTCGTCGAGGTGCTTGCTGATCAGAAAGAGCAGGTAGGGGCGTTTGATCAGGTCGGTCAGGTCGTGCAGGGTTTTTAAAAAATCGAAGATTTCTTCGGATTTTCCCGGGAAGACATTTTCCAGGTATTGTTTGATCCTTGTTTCATCAAAGGGTTGAAGGTAGACGAACAGGAAATCGCCCTTGTCATATCCGTCACGGGTGCCGGTTGAAGCCCCCTCAACGATTTTTTTGTTCTCATCGGATTGGTTAAGGAAATAATGTGTTCTGCTGGAGAGGAGCAGCTTTCCCTCTTTATCAGCAGGGATGAGCGAGCGGATATTGTTCAGGAGTTCTTTTGCCTCCACCTCGGTTAAGGCGCCTGCCTTTTCATCAAATCCGTCAAAGATGACAAAGATGTGTCCCTGATGCACCGCGCTTTTTATGCCTTCGATGGATATGTCTTTAAACCCGGCCTTTTTAATCAGCGCTCTTAACATATCGTCCAAATCAGGGACACGCGGTTCAGAGGGCAGGTGGCGCATATCCAGGTAAAGGGGTACCGGCAGGTGCTGGTTGGCCTTTCTTTTTTCTAAGATGTGCCGGGTGAACATGCGGGAGAGAAAGGTCTTCCCGATGCCATAATCCCCCAAAATGATACAAAAGGGTATCTTCGTCTTGTCCAGCCAGTTTTCAAGAAATGAAATGCCTTCTTCGGGGGGGGCGTCACTGGAGATGGCGGAATTATCTGGAACCTCTACATGCTGTTTTACATGATACCCTACCGGATAAAATTCTTTATAACCGTCATTGAGCATCTCCAATGCCCTGCTTTCCATTTCATTGAACAGCGGAAGAAAGCGAGGCAGTTCATCAAGGGTAATTTGCTCGATATTGGTTTTTCTCGGCGACCGGCCTGCGAAGGAAAGAGGCAGTTTCTCTTTTACAATAAAATAATCTATGCTTAATGCGTCTGCTTGCTCAACACTGATTCCCGGAGTATTTTCACTTACCAACCCCATGGTAATCTCCCTGTGGTCTTTTACGGTAAATTTAAAAACAAAAATGTCGCCACGATTTTCACGGGAAAGGGTATGCGCCTCCGCGCCCAGGAATTCGGTGATGATCCGGTTTGCCTTTGCCAGGAGGGGGCTGGAGAGGATGTGGCCGCCCGGCAGGCCGAAATTCTTCAAATCGCTTAGCCAAGCCTCCCAGGGTTTTCCGGGGTCTACGTTAAAGCCTTGCCCATAAAGATGCCCAAGCTTACCTTGTTTCCATTTGTTTTCGAGGAAACCTTGTTCTGTTTTATCCTTAAGGCCTTCCACTACCAGCGGTTTTCCATCAATACGAAACGTTGAAATGAGCTTTACTGCCTCATCTGCATTGTCCCAGACGTTCTCCATAGACTTTTTAAAGGTCTTAAAATCAAGCTTGCTCAATTCCGCCCGCTTTTCCAGGACTTTACGGACTTCCGTGTCCAGGTCATTGTCCAGGTCATTGATATCATCAAGGGCAAACCTCAAATCGAATTTCAGCATAATTTCTTTAATTCTTGCTATATGCCTCGTCTTCGTTTCTTCGTTGATTTCAAAGATAACATTTTCTAATAAATTTTTACAGGCATGTAAAAAGGTTTCAAGGTGCTTGCTTTCAATCATGCAGGCATCCAAATTAATCGTAAACATCAGGTTTCGCGCGCCGGGATGCCCTTCAATGCAGGCACAGGACCGTAAGGTTTCCGCCGTCTTTAAGCCGGCGAGTGCCAATAAAAACCTTACCAGTGCGGGGTCAAAGGCATCTTCGGGAACCTTGGCTGTTATTGACGGAAAACTTTCTCCATTCGGCCCCAAACCAAGCAATTCAAAGCCCAGGATATAGGGTATCGGCGTGGCAGGGGCTATTTGAATAATGGGTTCTAATTTAACGGAGACGTTTTTCAAATAGTTTTGTTGGTCACTCGTTAACGCCTTCCATTGTTCCGTCGCCATTCTTTGGGCAAAAGATTCTAAATCCGCCGGGAAACGCACAACGGGTATATCCGTCAACACCTGCTGGGGAATATATTGCGCGGCGGGGGTGTCGGCGTAATAAGTTTTCTGGTGTGTCTCAATGGTTCGGGTGGTTTTGCGGATATCCTGTGTCTCTTTCTCTAGCGCCATTTTCCTATCCGCCGGCGCCATTTCATCAAACCAGACCTGCTTATCGTTAATGGAGCGGTTATCCTGGTGATGCACAAGCCTGAGCGGAATGCCTGCAGCCTCAAACCTTTCGTTCAAATCCTTTTTGAAATTCCGAAAAGCGGCAGCGGCGGCCTTTACTTCATCGCCCTCCCAAAGCGCATTCAGCGTCGCTGCAAAGGGCTGAACGGCGTTGTATTTGAAAAGTTCCTTTAATTTTTTCACCCTGGGCCCGTTTCCCCGTCCCAAGGTACCCTCCAACAAAAGTTGGTCAAGATGCTGAACAATCATTTCCGGTTTTACGTGAGTAAGTACGTCTGCCATACAATTTCCTCCCGTATAAAATTATGAAACGTTTAAGTAGGGCAAGGCTTCAGCCTTGCTCCTCTCTGCACAAGTACCACATGTTTATACACGTTTTTTCGTTCATCCGCTTTTTGTTCCGTAGGAACATTTGGTAATAGGCAGGCAATTTATTGCCTGTGTGACAATAACACCTTTGATTAGTCCCATTGGGACGACTGATCACGTTCCACAATCAATGTTTTCTGATGGTATTTACCTTGTTTTCAGTCGTCCCTACGGGACTTTATGGTTCGACGCATGGGAAACAGGCAATGAATTGCCTGCCTATTATCAGTTGCCCCTACGGGGCATATACAGACAGCCGGAATGGTTTTTAATTCTTTTTCCGTCGCTACGCCTCTTCAATCCTTCTGAGATGTTTTTTTGTTGGAGTTCTGATTGCTATCCCACCGTTTTACAGGCTTTTTGAGACTTGTGTATAAACATGTGCCTTCAGGCTGGGGTTCATGATGACCACTGAACTGGGCTTTAGCCCTGACGGCAATGGGATGAAGGCATGGTATTCGTCAAAATTATGACATATCCAGTCCTGGTCACAAAAAACAGAAAGCCTTATCCGAGTAATCTCTTACAAATAATATTTTGACATTTTCAGCAAAAGCATTTTAGGTGAAACTTCATATTACGTTTTGTATAAGGCTTTGGTGCGAATGATAACGCTGTCAAACTTTTAGTGAAAACGCCTTTTACCCATAAGAGAAGTAATCACACAAAGGCACGAAGGCACAAAGAACTACAAAAAAGATACATTACGATAAATCTTTGTGCCTGGTTTGTTGTATGGGAACTCTGAGAATTAAAAGGCGCTTAACATCTGTGCCAATCATTTTCTTCAAAACGGAAAATCATCGGCACAACGGATTTTGTTTGGTTAATTCTGCACGTCTATATAGACAACCTACCAAAGGCCAAAAAAGCACATTTAATAAGGCATACTATCCCAAAGATTAAAAAAGGTACGCAAGCCCCTACCATTACCCAAAGAATTCTGTTTACTACCATAAAAGCCCGCCTTTTTAAAGAATACAGGATAAACAATATAGCTAAACAAATGTAACTATCCGGCATGGTTTTGCGACCACCGTATATGGCATAAAACGGTCAAAATCAAAAAATTGCGTCACATATTATACTGATAAAAAACGCGAATCAAGATTAATTCTGCAATCTTTTTTAAACGACAATTGCTAAAACCGGCATTAATTGGTGGTAACGGAATATTTATATGAATTCATTATTCGCGAAAAAATGAATGTTTAACTTTGTAAAAATTGCTATAAAGCCAATAAACACAATGGTTTTTAAGGTTTTTATTAAATTCGATTGCAGAATTTAGGTCATAATTTATGATTTCATCCGGTACCTGGTTCCAACCTACCGGTATTATTGCAAGACGTAATATTGCAAACAGGTATTAAAACAGGGAACCCAAGGAGGCTATAATTTGCGGATTATAGCCAACCGAAAAAGGTCGGCATTCAAAGCCGGCCTTTTTTTGTCCCCCGTTCCTTTGCACACCCCAAGCGCTTACGGTGTAGTGTGGATTAAGTGGAGCGTATCCACCAAATAATGGTTTTCCCTTAAATGGATGGTGTGCGAATGCGTGCCAGGCGGGCGATGCCCCCCGCGCGACGCACACCAGCGCAATTATACGCGAAAAATGTAACTATTCAGCGTATTTTCGCTCACAATCGCTACGAGCGAAGAAAATCCGGCAATTCGCCGTGAAATAACATTGTTAATGCCTTGCTCAAATTTACC
>JACVXV010000047.1 GCA_015661205.1 Candidatus Brocadiaceae bacterium | reverse complement strand
ACCAAGATTCGACTCGCCTATTACTACAACGGTTTTGATGCATGACATACATAAATGGAGGGCTTTTCTCAGGTCTCCACTTGACAACGCTACTAATTTATTTGAAAGAAACACCCGACATGGTTATGAAAATACTGTATGACCACCAAATATTCGTTTATCAGGAATTTGGCGGCATCTCAAGATATTTTTATGAGCTTATGAATGGTTTTGAGAAGGATGAAGACGTTCGCTTCGATTTGTCCCTTGCCTATTCAAATAATCAGTACATAAAGAATGCGCGTTTCGTAAAAAGCAGGCCCTTTTTCAAAAGCAGAAATTTTAGGTTTAAAAACCGGTTGCTTCATTATTTAAACATGCGAGGAGAAAGAAAACTCTTACTTGGGAAAGATTATGATGTCTTCCATCCAACGTACTTCAACCCCTATTTTTTAGAGTATCTTGGAAACAAGCCCTTTGTTCTCACCATATACGATATGGTTTACGAGCTATTCCCCCAAATATTTTCTCACAGAGACAAAACCGGGGCTTACAAAAAATTATTGGCCCCAAAGGCAACGAAGATAATTGCCATTTCGGAAAATACAAAACGTGATATAATAAAACTGTTTGGCATTAAAGAGGATAAAATAGAGGTCATTTATCTTGCCAACTCACTTGCTGCCGGTACCATGGAAAAAGGGAAAGGCGCCGTCAATGATTTACCCCAAAAATATCTGTTATTTGTGGGCAACAGAAGGGGATATAAAAATTTCGATACGTTTGTCGAGTCGATCTCCTCGTTATTACAAGACGACAACGGCCTCCATTTGGTTTGTGCAGGCGGCGGTAAATTTACCCCATCGGAAATAGCGGGTTTGGAAAAATTAGGGATAATGCAGAAAGTAACCCAACGTCACTTCGATGATAATAAACTTGCGCAGTTTTACCGAAATGCATTAGCATTGGTATTTCCCTCTCTCTATGAGGGCTTTGGGATACCTATTTTAGAGGCTTTTTCTTGCGGTTGCCCGGTTATAGCTAGTAATATAAGCTCACTGCCGGAAGTTGCAGGCAATGCCGCGGAATATTTTGACCCGGCCGATACAATGTCAATATTGAGCATGGTCAAAAAGGTGATTTTCAATGATAACTTGAGGCAAGAATTGAAGGACAGGGGATACGAAAGGCTTAAAGAGTTTTCCTGGGGAAAAACGGCTGCCAATACAAAAAAACTGTATCAAAGTATACTATGAAAACAGCAGTAATAACGGGCATCACGGGGCAAGACGGGGCATACTTATCGAGCTTCTTACTGAATAAGAACTATCGTGTTATCGGTATTGTAAGAAACGCTTCGAAGAGCAACGTGAAAAATTTAAAGTATCTGGGCGCCAGCGACAGGATTACCTTGATAGAGGCGAATCTTCTGGATTTGTCTAACATAATCAGAATTCTAGACAAAAACAAACCTGACGAATTTTATAACCTGGCCGCCCAAAGCTCGGTAAGCTTGTCGTTCGAGCAACCGATCGGCACTCTGGAATTTAATATTATCAGCGTTGCAAACACCTTAGAAGCCATAAAGGTTGTTAACCCGAAGATAAAGTATTATCAAGCCTCAAGCAGCGAGATGTTCGGCAAGGTGAAGAAGGAAAGTTTGCCGGTTAAAGAGGATTTTGTATTCTACCCTGTGAGCCCTTATGGTATTTCCAAAGCGGCTGCACACTGGCTTGTTGTGAATAACAGAGAGGGATATCGCCTGTTTGCCGTTTGTGGCATCCTTTTTAACCACGAATCCGTACTGAGAGGCAGCAGCTTTGTCACTAAAAAAATACTCAATACCGCCGTCAAGATAAAGATGGGTTTATTGAATAAACTTGAGCTGGGAAATGTAAAAATATACCGGGACTGGGGTTATTCGCCGAAATACGTGGAGGCTATGTGGTTGATGTTGCAGCAGGAATTTCCTAAAGACTACGTCATCTGCTCCGGTGAGGCGCACAGCCTGGAAGAGTTTGTGCAAAAAGTCTTTGAGAAGCTCGGCTTAGCATTAGAGGATCACGTCGTCCTGGATACAGGCCTGCATCGCCCCGTAGAGCTGGAAAAAATCTACGGTGACAATGCCGAGGCCAAAAGGGCGCTAGGCTGGAATTATGATATGAGTTTTGATAGGTTGATAGAAACCCTTATAAAAGATGAAATTCAGTATATCGACTATGAGTCGAAACTCAATCAAATATAAAGAATCATAGCGCGTTGAAATAGGTTAATTCTCGAAAAATACCCCATAGGGGTACAACAACCGTAGCCCACTGCGCAAGCGGTGGGTTAAGAGAAATGGCGATTATTTTAGCCCCGTAGGGGCGGTACAACCGATACTGGGGCATACCTATCATTCATTGGGTATTTGTGTCGCCCCTACGGGGCTTCATACGGTATTGCAATGTTTCCCACCGCTTGCGCAGTGGGCTACGGTTGTGTAGCCCCTGACGGGGCATGGCATTTGAATTGCCGATGTTATAAGGCTTTTTATCTTCTACCAATATTTTGTTCCTAACGGAACTAGCGCTTAAGTGCAATAATTACCAAAGGTTTGGCGGTCATTGCAGAGTCCTTAACTTAATACGTATGCTTATTAATTCCCCTTCTTAAGGAGGACTTGGCTGCGGCTTCGCCGCTCTACGGACTTTGGTCAAGTTCGGGTTAAATCACGAGGAGCAGGAGGATGTGTTCGATCATATTCTGGATGGCATTCCCGACCCAACGGGGCAGATGTATCGTTTTAGTTTACCTGGCTCATTGATGAAATCTCATTTCCCCTCCTGAAAGGCAATCCTTATATCCACAGAATCTTGTCTTACGACATCACCTCCGTATTACAACTACAGTCCGAGCGGTTTGATACGGTTATCAACCTTGAAAAGGTTCCCGGGCTCTGTGCCTTTTCAGATTCACTCAAGGCATGGCGACGGTACGGTTTCAGATTCGACCCGGAAAATGGCGTTGCCCTTGCGTACGACGGCACACAGCGCATTCTGGACATTTGTATGGACCCCAACTATAAGAAAACGGCAAAAAAATATTGGGAAGAGGTGCTGTTTGAAATGGTGGGCGCAAAGTGGAATGGAGAAGGTTACATTTTAGGGTATAAACCAAAATCCCCCATTACGTACGATATCGGCTTTAATTATGACGTCGGCAAGAAATGGCCCAATAAGGCATGGCCGTCCGAATATTGGAAAGAGCTTGAAAAACGCATCGGGAACAAATACGTTGTCTCGTGGCAGCAGGGGTTAAAGAACATTGAAGAATATTTTGAGTGGATAAATTCCTGCCGCGTCTTTGTTACCAATGACAGCCTGGGACTCCACGTCGCTTGTGCCTTAAAAAAGAAGGTAATCGCCCTCTTTGGCCCCACCCTTGCCTCAGAAATCTACATACGAAACGGCGTCAAGCTATTACCTCAGGTGGATTATGATTGTTTACCCTGTCTCAAGCCCAAATGCGTCCAGAGCAAATTGTGTATGAATTACATAGAACCGAACGTGGTCTGTGATGCAATTGAAAGTATTATGAAAACGCATGGATAAATATCGCATAGACAGCCATAAGCTTTTATTTCACGTCGCCAGGGTAAACGATTGGTTACAAGGGGAAAATGTGTATCCCGTTTATGCCGAGATATCCCCTTCGGGCGCATGCAACCACCGGTGTACCTATTGCGCCCTGGACTTTATGGAATATCAGGCGCGATTTCTGGACAAAGGGATACTGACTGAAAGATTGACTGAAATGGCCTCGCTTGGCTTGAAAAGCGTTATGTACGCGGGTGAAGGCGAGCCACTGTTGCACGCAGACATTGCTGAAATAATCAACCACACAAAAAAAGCCGGTATCGACGTCGCCATCACAACGAATGGCGTGTTACTGAAAAAAGACCTTATCGACCACATACAGGGCAGCATTTCCTGGATAAAAGTAAGTATCAACGGCGGTACGAAAGAGACCTACGCCAGTATCCACAAAACAGGTCCGGACAACTTTGGCCGGGTAATGGAAAACATGTCCTACGCCGCGCAAATAAGGCGCGACAAGGGATACTGTTGCGCATTAGGTATGCAGATGATACTCCTGCCTGAAAACCGGCACGAGGCAGAACTTTTGGCGCAACAGGCCAAAGATATCGGCATGGATTATTTGGTTATAAAACCATATTCTCAACACCCGCTGAGCAAAACAACCCGGTACAAAGACATAAAATACAGTGATTACCTCCATTTGGCCGGGAAACTGGAACGTTTCAATACCCACGATTTCACCGTAATATTCCGGCTGAATACCATGGAAAAGTGGGACGAAGGCCGCCGGAATTACCGTCAATGCCTAGCCCTCCCTTTCTGGACGTACATTGACGCCGGCGGTGACGTTTGGGGGTGCAGCGCTTATCTCAATAACGAAAATTTTAAGTATGGCAATATGTACGAAACCACCTTCCAGAAGATTTGGGAGGGAGAAAAACGGCAAAAATCCCTACGCTGGACGGAAGAAGAACTTGATATAGACCTATGCCGTGTGAATTGCAGAATGGACGAAATCAATCGCTACCTATGGCAATTAAAGCATCCGCCTGAACATGTTAATTTTATTTGAATGATTGTAATTCGCCCGGTAGGTCAACCGTCCCCGGTTGACATATAATATTTTCCTTATTCCCCTGAATAAGGAATTCTGTTATGACAAGCGGGGACGCTTGTCATAACAATAATTTGTTTTATCAGTCAGAGGCACTACCTCGTTAACCTTGGTGAAAAATATTCAAATGCACCTGAATGACATAGCTAAAGAAATAAGAAAAACCATTATCGCCACAGCCAACAAATCGAAAAGTCCACACGTAGGGTCAGCGCTGTCGTGCGTAGACATTTTGACCACTTTGTATTTTGAAACGTTAAAGTTAGACCCGTGGGAGGAAAGGGATATTTTCATCCTGAGCAAAGGACACGCGGCATTATCCCTCTACTGTGTTTTGTCCCGCAGAGGCATTATAGACAAGCGCCTACTGGACGGCTACTATCAGAACAACGGCACCCTGCCCGCGCATCTTGACCGATTTACCGCGAAGGGCATCGAGGTCTCGGCGGGTTCATTGGGTCACGGTTTTAACATAGGGCTTGGAATCGCTTTCGGATTTAAAAAGAAAAAAGAAAATCGAAAGGTCTACGTATTGATAGGGGACGGGGAATCGCAGGAAGGTTCGATATGGGAAGGCGCACTCTTTGCCTCAAAACTCGGCATCGATAATTTCACGGCAATTATGGACTATAATAATTTACAAGGTTATGGCCGTCCGAACGAGATTTGCAGCTTTGAACCCGTGGCCGATAAATGGAAGGCCTTCGGATGGGATGTTTACCAGGTCGATGGGCATAATTTTGCCGAAATAAGCCATGCCCTTCAACAACCGAATCACCAAAAACCCAAGATCATCATCGCCAAAACGACAAAGGGAAAAGGTGTCTCCTACATGGAAAACGAGCTAAAATGGCACTATTTTATCGTAACCGATGAGCTGAGAGACAAGGCGATTTTGGAATTGGGCAATTAAATATGTAGTGGCAAGGCGTGCCTTGCCACTACACTATCCTTCGACATTCGATATTCGATTCTCAGTCAGTGACCCAACTGCGGCATAGAACTACCAAGCCGCAATTGGTTGTTGCCGCGACTACCTTCACGCCTTCTTTGCAATCACCTTCACGCCGCCCATATACGGCTGAAGCACGTCAGGAATGGCAATGGAGCCGTCCTTTTGCTGGTAGGTCTCAAGGACGGCAATGACCGTTCTGGGAAGGGCAAGCCCTGAGCCATTGAGGGTATGGACAAAGCGCAGCTTATTATCCTCACCGCGGTAACGCACATTTATCCTTCTGGCCTGAAAATCCTCGAAATTGCTGCAAGAAGAGACCTCCAGGAACTTGTTGAGTCCCGGCGCCCACACATCTATGTCATAACACTTTGCTGCCGCGAAGCTCATGTCCCCCGTGCACAGCTTTGCCACGCGGTACTCAAGCCCCAGTATCTGAAGTATCTTCTCCGCGTTGCCCAGCAGCATCTCCAGCTCCTGATAAGAAGTTTCCGGCCTTACCAGTTTAACCAGCTCCACCTTGTTAAATTGATGCACACGGATAATCCCTCGTGTATCCTTTCCGTACGAGCCTGCCTCCCGGCGGAAGCAGGGGGTATAGGCCGTGTAATACAGGGGAAGGTCTTTAAATGACAGTATCTCGTCCCGGTGGATATTGGTCACTGGCACCTCTGCGGTTGGCACAAGGAAGAGGTCGTCCGAAGGGATGTGATACATATCGTCTTCCAGTTTCGGCAATTGCCCGGTACCTGTCATAGACGTGCGGTTTACCAGAAACGGTGTAAATAATTCGGTATAACCGTGGTCACGGGTATGGACGTCCAGCATGAGGGAAAATAAGGCGCGCTCCAGCCTTGCCCCAAGCCCTTTTAACAAAATGAAACCGGAGCCGGTGATCTTTGAAGACCGCTCCATGTCCAAAATATTTAAATTTGTCCCCAGTTCCCAATGCGGCAGGGGGGGGAAGTCAAAGGACTTTCGTTCTCCCCATGATTTGACGATAGCGTTATCGTTTGCATCTTTGCCGACAGGCACGTCATCCGCGGGGATATTGGGAATGCGGAGCAACAGGTCTTTGATTTGCGCATCCATCCCGTGAAGATTTTCCTCAATGGATTTTATCTCGTCGCCGATGTTCCTTGTCTCTTCGATAAGAGCGGTGGCGTCTTTCCCGCTTTTTTTAAGGGCGTTGACCTCTTTAGATTTCTCGTTTCGTTTGCTTTTTAGTTGTTCACAGGCGAAAATCATTGACCGGTGTTGTGTGTCTAACTCTAAAATGAGATCAATGTTCGCCGACGTTTCGTGTTTGTTGATAATAGCCTGTTTGACCTTGTCCGGATAATTTCTGATAACGTTGATATCAAGCATAATGCCCCCTGCCTCCGATTTGTTTGCTCGTATTGAAAGTGATAAATGTCTTTATTTTACTGGTAATTTTGAGGCTTGCAAGGGATTTTATTTTGGTTGGAGCGCTAATCAAATTCCAGCCACGGATTTACGCGGATAGACGCGGATTTGTTTAGTAATGAGCCTCATCCGCAGAATCTGTGGGTAAGTACAGGTTCCGGCAAATTACCAAGTGTATGATACATGGCTGTTTGCAGGCAATCGAGCGATTTATAACTATAAGCTTTTCCCATAGTCAGTTTTGTTTATTTTTTTCAGAAAAAACGAACGCAAACAAACGCCAATACGGCAAAGACAATTCACCGCTGAGGACGCGGAGAAACAACGACAACTTTTAACCGCTAATACACGCGAATGGGTTTCTTTATTAGCGTTCATTCGCGTTCATTGGCGGTTTGATCTGTAGTTCTTTCTGACGAGCCTTTTTTCTCCGCGCTCTCTGCGTCCTCTGCGGTGAATTTGTTTTTCCCTGTGATTGGAACTATAACATTCTAAAATCGTTAGACTGAAGTTGTACAAGTTATTTATTTACCGTCCCTATGTCTTACTTATTACCCACAGACCCTGCGGACGAGCCACGAATGATAAGGCCGGCAGGGGGGGGTACCGGCTCAAACAAAAATCCCGAAGGAATGGCAGGACTATAGAGAATAGCTGTAAAATAACGTTCAATATTCCTTTGAATAAGGAATTGTGTTATGACAAACGGGAGGGCTTGTCATCGTATGTAATGGTGTATTGAATTATGAATATTGAACAAGGAATTTCGAATAATGAAGTTTTTTTATGCACTTTTATCAACTGCTAATGAACACCAATAAACGCTAATAAATGCGAAACAATGAATAACATCTGCACCAATTTGTGTTCATTTGCAGTTGACTGGATTCTAAAATCTATGAGAATAGATATCCTGCACTTCGATATTCTACATTCGCCATTCCTTGTTCGATATTCGCCAATGCCTTTCTCAGAAAATAAACACCCCCTTAGCCATGTACCGTAAGATCCCTGTATTTCTTCAACAAAGCCTGTGTTATCTTCCCCGGTTTGCCCGTGCCGATGACGCGCGTGTCGATGGTGACGACGGGGATAATTTCCGCGGCCGTTCCTGTTAAGAAGCACTCGTCGGCGATGTAGAGGTCGCACCGTGTCATCAGCTCTTCTTTTACTGCGATGCCCATCTCTGCCGCCAGTTTCATCACAACGTTTCTGGTAATGCCGATAAGAATCCCGGCGCTTGCGGGCGGCGTTATGAGGGCGTTGTCCTTGACGATGAAGATGTTGTCCCCCGCGCATTCCGCCACGTAGCCGTCCTTATTGAGCATCAATGCCTCGCCTGCGCCCGCCCGGATGGACTCAATCTTTGCCAGGATGTTGTTCAGGTAATTCAGCGATTTAATCTTGGGGTCAAGGGCGGAGAAATGGTTTCGGATAGTGGTAACGGTGACGATATCAAGACCCTTTTCGTAAAGCGCCTTTGAGTAAAGCTCAATGGTATCGGTAATAATGATGATCTGCGGCCTTGCGCATTTATTAGGGTCAAGGCCAAGCTTGCCGACACCGCGGGTAACAACCAGGCGGATGTAAGAATTGGTCAGGTTATTGGCCGCCATGGTATTCTTTATGGCCTCTCCCATCTCTGCCTTCGATATCGGTATCGTCAGAGAAATAGCGCCTGCCGAGGCGTATAGCCTGTCCAGGTGTTCCTGAAGCGTGAATATTTTTCCATTGTAAGCGCGTATCCCCTCAAAAACACCGTCGCCGTAAAGCAATCCGTGGTCAAACACGGAAATCTTGGCTTCTTCCTGGGGAACAATTTGACCGTTTAGATAAATTTTTAAACCCATGGCACCCTTAGCTCTTACTCCTTTCTTTCTATTAATATACCGCTCCTCGCGGAGCTTTTCAGGATTTTTCAAAAAATTAAAGTATTACCAAACTTCAGCCTTCAAACTTTAGACTTTAGACTAAAATTTTCCCATCCGTGATCCGTACAATCCGTCCGGCATTCTCGGCTATTTTCTCGTCATGCGTGACGATTACCACGGTTTGATTCAACGTCTCGTTCAGACTCCACAGCAACTCCCGGATCTCCTGTCCGGTTTTTGTATCCAGGTTGCCCGTAGGCTCGTCGCACAGCAGCAATTCCGGCTCATTAATAAGCGCGCGGGTAATGGCGACCCGTTGCCGCTCGCCGCCGGAAAGTTGTGACGGCTTGTGCTGCAAGCGATTACCCAGTCCCACCCGCTCCAGCAGGGAAACAGCCCTTTCCCTGCGTTCCTTCTTGACCTTTTTCCAATGTGGAAACGCGTTTCCAATCAGGCTCGGCAGCAAGACGTTTTCCAGCGCGGTAAAGTCAGGCAACAGGTGGTAAAACTGGAACACAAACCCGAAGACGCGGTTGCGCATCTCCGCCTGCCTCTTCGCGCTCAATTTTGTTAGATTTATTCCTTTATAGAAGACCGAACCGGCGGTAGGGGTGTCCAAGCTGCCCAGGATATGCAAGAGCGTACTCTTCCCCGCCCCCGACACCCCAACAATCGTGACAATCTCGCCCTTCTTAACCGCCAAATTAACCCCTTGCAGGACGGGCAACGTGCGTTCGCCTGCGGTATATTCCTTGGTTACGTTTACCGCCTGCAATAAATAGTCATAGGTTACCGTGTTATTGGACATTTTTTAAAAAATTCTAAATTATCAAAAGAACCCGCAACTGGCGTAGCGCAGGCGTCTCGCCTGCATGCCTCACATACACAAAAGCCACAATCCCTCATTCATCAGGTCAATGATTCCTACAGCACCCCCTCCAACCCATTCATTTGCAACCACTTACAAGACCATTTCATATAACCTCCTCAAATTGCAATTTTTTTACCCGCAAATTTCCCGAAAAATGGTGTAAAAAAGACACTGCAACCGATTACTGTATGGCTAGTTAAGATTTTTCCTGTAACCACCCCCTTTTTTAACCCTTTTTCCATTCTCCGCTAACATATTGAAAAGCAGCAACTTACAACCAAAAAGACCACATTACATCACTACATAAAACCCGAAACTCGAAACTCGAAACTCACAAGCGAATTAGGAATATATCATATCGGTAAGTGTTAGTCAATTTTTAATTTAGCGTTTATTTTCTGCTTTAGCGGAAAAGGGCTATAAAAAGTAAATTCCCTTGAATGGCTTGAAATTACTGGTAAAATCAGGGGATACATAACAAAATTCGCAGTGTAATCGTAGGGCAAGGTTTCAGCCTTGCCTTCCCACCTCGTTCCCAAGCTCCAGCTTGGGAACGGGATTGCGTCAAAAGCTCTGCTTTGAATTATGAAAATGAATGCTTTTATGTAACAACGAAGCTGTCGCTTGGGAACGAGAAAAATTAGGTGTAATCACGCATGTATTCATGCAAACCCCAATGGAATGCAAGGCGTGTGGCAAACCTAAAGGTTTGCCCTACGTAAAATTAGACTACAGGAAATAACATCTATGAATGTTTTGTTAATGTCAATGCCGGATTGCGCGCCACATTTTAACGCCAAACGGTGGAAGCCGCCGAATCTGGCTATTTCTTCTATTGCTGGCAATATTGTCGGCCACAACGTGTACGTCGCCGACCTAATCTTACGGCGCGACCGGATTACCGAAACGGTGAACGAGTTAATCTCCCGCTACCGCCCCGATGTGGTGGGGCTGACGGCCATGAGCTTCCAATTCGCCACCGCACGGCGGATTGCCGGACTGATTAAGGAGGTCAACAAGGATATCAAGATCGTCCTGGGCGGCTATCACGTTACGCTGATGTACGATGAGTTGGGCAAGGATGNNNNGGCAAGGATGAAACGTCGGCGCCCTTTGACTTTTTTGTGCGTGGCGAGGGGGATTTGTGCTTCAACGAGCTGCTGGAGGCGCTGGAAGGCAAGCGGCCTGTTGAGGGCGTTGCGGGCGTCTCTTTCCGCCGGAACGGCAACCCCGGCGCGGCGCACGGGGGCGGGTTTGTCCACAATACCGCGCGTCCGTTGGAGGATTTGGCGAAGATAAAAATCCCCGACCGCTCCAAGCGGATATGGAAGGGATACCAATATTACGGTTTTACGCTGGATATCGTGGAGTCGTCGCGCGGGTGCGTTATGCCGTGCAATTTTTGCAGTATGGACAAGATGTATGGAAAGACCTTCCGGCGGTTTAGTATCGAGCGGATCCTTGCGGACATCGCCAACGCCAAGCAACATGGCGCGAACTTCATTATCTTTTCCGATGACAATTTTACCCTGGACGTCAAAGGGTTTGAGGCTATATGCGACGCCATTGTGGCGGCGGGGCACAACGACGTCCGTTACATCATCCAGGCGAGCAGCGTGGGGATTGCGTCGTCCGACACCCTTGTTGAGAAGATGGCGAAGGCGGGTTTCCGGATCGTGTTCCTCGGTATTGAAAGCGCGTCAGAGGAAAATCTGCGGCGTATGAAAAAGGGCAATATCATTGAAAAAACAAAGCTCGCCGCCAAACGGCTCCACGACCACAATATTATGATCGTAGGTGGGATGATTATCGGTAGTCCTGATGACAAGGAAGAGGATATTGCCAGAAACTACGAATTTTTTGTCGATCTGCAAATCGACTTTTTTGCAGACCAGATTTTAACGCCCTACCCCAAAACAGGTATGCGTGAGGAGTTGCTGGCAGCCGGGCTGGTGACGAATAAATTCGACTACAGCCGGTACAACTGCTTCTGGGCAAACGTGAAGACGCACTACCTGGGGCCGGACGACCTGCAATTCTTCAGGTGGAAGTATAACAAAAAGTACGCCGATTACATCTGTACAACCCCGGCCTTTATCAAAAACTACCCGCTGGCCTATTATTACCGGCACTACTTCCGAAGGCCGTATCTCAAGCTCAAAAAGAAATTTTTCGGGAAGGAAATCAGCGAAAGGGAGCAGTATCGGCGTGATATGGAATGGGCTGAGAAGATGAACAGGTTCTTTTAAGTATTTTGTTGTAATATTTTATTACTTTGCTATAGTTACGGTTTACACTGTGTGAATACAAATAAATCGTCGAATGTCTGATTTAAGGCGCAGGAAATTCAATGCTGTAGCGCGGGGGTTCATCCCCACGCTTGGCGTGCGTAGCACGCCATTGCCGATCATGAAGGTCGGCGCTACAAAAAGCCGTCGCCAAAGGCAACGCTGGAGGGTTCAGGTTTGTAACCTGATGTGTGGGAAATTCTTTCGTTCCCAAGCTCCAGCTTGGGAACGTGCTTGTACCAGAAGCGCCAGCTTCGTTTTTTTTCGGGAACAAAACAATGGTAAATGCCAGAAAAGATAAGTGCTACAGCCATGTTTGGCATCCTTTTCTGTCGCCCCTTCAGGGCTTGTTATATTATTCGGTTTACCAGGGGCTTCACCCCGGGCTATATCCTTTCAGCGCTTCGGGCCTGTTGTAGAGCGAAGAGGTTCTTCGCTTGTTATGAAACGACACAGATTCACGAGAATAAGGGAAAATCATAATTTGGTGGATACGCTTTGCTTAATCCACCTACAATGGGACGTAGGGCGTGCGAACGGGTTGAATAACAAACCCTATTCATACGTGGCCATTCGCGTAAATTCGTGTAATTCGTGCCTGGTTGTTGTCGTTACGTTTAAATCTGTGCAATCTGTGAAATCTGTGGTTCTAAACGTTTTTGCGAGGTTCTTCTATGCCTACGGTATCCATTGTTAGATGTGATGATTATGACGTTGAAAAGGTTTACCATGCCATTCACAAGTCCCTGAGCTTGATAAACGGGATTGATAAGCTTGTGCGTCCGGGTATGAAGGTGCTTTTGAAGCTCAATCTCCTTTCCTCGTCACAACCTCCGGAAAGCGCCATCAATACCCACCCATCGGTCGCCAGGGCGCTTGTCAACATATTCCAACGGGACTTCGGGTGTGAGGTCTACATTGGTGACTCATCGGGGAGCGTGAAAAACGCCTCCACCTTTAACGCCTTCAAACTCACGCGCATCAACGAAATTGCGGAAGATACCAAGGCGAAGATCGTCAATTTTGATAAGGACGAATACATAGACGTCCATAATAAGGACTTCGAGGTTTTAGAAAAATTCAGGATTGCAAAGACGCTGCGCACCGTTGATTTCATCGTTTCCGTCCCCAAATTAAAAACGCATGGCCTCACCCAATACACCGGCGCCATTAAGAACATGATGGGAACGATCCCCGGAAACGGCAAAAAGAACGTCCATTTAATCGCCCCCAAGCCGACGGTTTTTGCAAAGGCGCTGGTGGACATCTTTCAAATGTCGCCGCCGCACCTGATTGTTATGGACGCCATTGTGGGCATGGAGGGGAACGGCCCCAATGCCGGTCAACCCAAAAAGGTGGGGCTGATCCTGGCTAGCCGGGACAGCGTGGCAATGGACGCGGTGGCGTGCAGTATCATCGGGTTTGAGCCGATGGCCGTGCCGACCATCCGGTTTGCGCATCAGCGGGGGCTGGGCATTGGAGAGTTGAATACCATCGACGTCGTGGGTGAAACGATTGCTGACGTATCCGTTCCCGATTTTAAAAAGCCCTCCAGCGGGGCGCAGGACTTTGCCGGAAAATATTTGCCGGATTTTCTCCTGGCGATGATGTTTGACAACACCTGTTCCACCTTCTCCACCGTAAACCATTCGAACTGCACGCGGTGTTACGAATGCGTGAGGAATTGTCCCGCAGGTGCCATGTCAAAGGAATCGGGCAAGGTGATTGTGGACAAAAAGAAATGTATAGGATGTTTCTGTTGCGATGAGGTATGCGATTTCCACGCAATCGAAATGAAACGCTCGTTATTAGGGAGAACCCTATTAGGCATGGCCAAGGCGCTTGGCGTAGAAAAGGTTGATTGACCCTATGGAACTACAATGGATAAAAATATTTCTCCCGGAAATTAAAGAACTGATAGAAACGAAGGATTTTAAGGGGCTGCGCGACTTCCTGCGGGAACGGCATCCGGCGGACATTTTGGACATCCTGCGGGAGCTTGAGCCTACGGAGCGCGTGATGGGCTTCAGGCTGCTTGATAAGAACAAGATATCCGAGGTGTTTTCGTTGCTGGAACCGGTTGAACAGGAAGACCTGCTCAAGCAGTTTTCCGAGCAGCACGCAAAAGAAATCCTTATCGAGATGCAGCCGGACGACCGGACACAGCTTTTTGACGAACTGCCGGCGCACGTCGTTGAAAAGCTGTTGAAATTGCTCCCTCCCCTGGAACGCAAAGAGGCCAATGAACTACTGAACTACCCCGACAACTCCGCCGGACGCATCATGACCCCGGAATACGTCGGCCTCCGCATGGACATGACCGTTGCAAAGGCTCTGGAACACATCCGCAAGACGGGGCTGAACCGCGAGACTATCTACGTTTGTTACATTGTTGATGAGACACAAAAGTTGCGCGGCGTCGCCTCCCTGAAAAACATCATCCTTGCCGATCCTGAGCAATTTATCAAAGACATCATGAACGAAAACGTCTTTTTTGTGCATACCACGGATGATCAGGAAAAGGCGGTCCGTGTCGTTCAAAAATACGATATCCTGGCCGTTCCCGTTGTGGACAATGAAGACCGGCTTGTCGGCATCGTAACGGTCGATGACGTGCTGGACGTTGTGCAGGAAGAGGTCACGGAAGACTTTCAAAGGATGGCGGGTATTCAAACCATAGAGGAAGAGTATTTTCGCGTGGGTTTTTCGAAGCGTATACTCAACCGGGTTACGTGGCTGGTGATCCTTGTTGTTGCGGCGACGATATCGCAGACCATATTGAAGCGCTATGCAGGCGTGTTAGGCTCAATGCTCGCCCTTACCTATTTTATACCCATGCTTACCGGTTCAGGCGGCAACACGGGGTCTCAGTCCTCCACCCTGGTTATTCGGGCGCTTGCAACGGGGGAAATAAAATTAAAAGATTGGTGGCGCATCCTGCTGAGGGAGTCTAAAGTCGGGGTCTCGCTGGGGTTTATCATGGGGCTTATCGCTTTTACCATTGCTTATATATCATTGGGACAGTGTGCCCTGGCGATGACGGTAGGTGTTTCCTTATGGACGGTGGTGAGCGTTGGGAACGTCATCGGCCTGGCGATCCCGCTCTTTTTCCGGTTTGTAAAGCTGGACCCTGCGTTCGTATCCGCCCCGCTCATCGCTACGTTACTGGACGCAACGGGATTGGTTATCTACTTTGAGATAGCCAGAAGGGTGCTTACCCTGACTGTTCCCACGTAAGAGCCGTTTGGGCAGGGAGGGATTGAATGGTTGTGCCTTTTTAAAAGAATGCAACAGCGAATATCGAACAAGGAATAACGAATGTCGAAGGTATAATAGGAAAACTTCGTAATTCGAAATTCCTTGTTCGATATTCGACATGCGTTGTTCAATACACCATTACCGAGGTAGGGCAAGCGTCCCCGCTTGCCATAACAAAATTCCTTATTCATGGGAAAAGGAAACACCATAATGTCAACCGGGGACGGTTGACCTACCTATTGCGTAATGAATGCGTTGCAAAGTTCCCTTAGGAACGAAATATTGGTAGAAAATAAGTGAAGAAACCGTATTAGTTCCGTAGGAACGATATATTAGTAGAAAAACAATTGGGTTTTAATATGTCATGCCTACGGCATTTTATGTTTGTGTTCATTTGCTGTTTCTACCGATATTTTGTCCCTACGGGACATTTAAAAAAACACAATGGAAACAGAAACACATTCCCTTTGAAATTGCGGCTTTGCCGCGCCAGGTATTCTTTAAACAATTTAAGGTAAGGGTCTCATGCAAACAAATAAAGCAGGTTTCAAAGCAGGTTATGTCGCAATCGTGGGAAAACCAAATGTGGGGAAATCCACCCTTATTAACGACTTTCTAGGATGCAAGCTCTCCATCGTCACCCCCAAACCCCAGACGACCAGAAAAAAAATTATGGGTGTGTTGACAAAAGACGATTACCAGATCGTCTTTTACGACACACCGGGCATCATGGAGCCAAAATACAACCTGCAGAAATACATGGTGAAAGAGGCCTATAACGCGATTGAGGGCATGGACGTTATCTTATACCTTGCAGAACCATTCGAGCTGCCGTCCGACACGGACACGGAAATCATGACCAGGCTCTCGCATCGCAACATACCCGTAATTCTGGCTATTAACAAGGTTGATTTGGTGGAAAAAAACAAATTAATACCGATACTTGCGACATACCACAGCAAATTCCCCTTTGCCGAAATCCTCCCCATTTCCGCCTTAACGAAGATAAACCTCGACCTGCTGCAATCCCTCATCGTTAAATACCTGCCGGAGGGACCGCCTTTCTATCCTGCCGACTATATGACCGACTACAACGACCGTTTCCTCGCCTCAGAAATCATCCGTGAAAAGATTTTTGAATTTTATGGTGAGGAAATACCCTATTCCACCACCGTTGAGATAGAGGAATACAAGGAGCGTGAAAAGGGCAAGGATTTCATCAAGGCCATCATTTACGTGGAACGCGGATCCCAAAAAGGCATCCTCATCGGAAAAAACGGCGAAGCAATCAAACGCATAGGCGTTCTGGCCCGTGAAGAGATGGAAAAGCAGGTAGACAGACAAGTATACCTTGAACTGGTCGTCAAGGTCATGGAAAAGTGGAGAAAAGACAAGAACAAGTTAAAGAAATTAGGCTATGGGTAGCTCAAACCTTTAGGTTTGATGGACGTTGCGCTAGTTCTACGTGTTGGTATCTTGTGCGCAGTTTCCGTGCTTCCGTGTCATGCCGGAGTCCATCAGGGCTGAAGCCCTGAGCTACTGAATTTTTTATGAGAAACGGAATATGTCACTCGACAAAAATAAGCCATTTCCAATACGTCCGAGATTACCCGGTTTTGATTACACGGGGCGACGCGCCTATTTCATAACGATGTCCATAAAAAACAAAAACAATTATTTTTGTGAACAGGACATTGTAAATCCACTGATTGAATTTCTCAAGGAAGCCGCAGAAAAAGAATGTTTTCTCGTAGATGTCTTTTGTTTTATGCCTGACCATCTGCATCTGTTGGTGAAGGGGAATAGCGAGCAATCAAATTTAAACAACTTTGTAAAATACTTTAAACAGAAAAGCGGTTTTTGGTTTAAGCAAAAGTATCGCAAGAACCTGTGGCAGTTAAGCTTTTACGACCACATTATAAGAAAACAAGAGACTTTCGAGGACATTGTCCGGTATATCTTACACAATCCCTTAAGAAAAGGCATTGTTAGCGACTTTAAAGAATACCGCTTCAGCGGCTCATTCACCATGGACATACAAAAATTGTAGCTCAAACCTTCAGGTTTGATGAACGTTGCACAAGTACCAAGTGTTGTTATCTTGTGAGTAATTCCATGCCGTCGTATAATCCTAGAGTCCATCAGGGCTGCAGGTGTAGCTCAAACCTTCAGGTTTGATGAATGTTGCACAAGTACCTGGTGTTGTTGTCTTGTGAGTAATTCCATGCTGTCGTATAATGCTGGAGTCCATCAGGGCTGAAGCCCTGAGCTACAAATTTTTTCAGGAAAAAAGCTATGTCCACCTTCCAAATCCTTCACCTTTCCGACTTGCATGTGAGCGCGCAGGGAAATTTTGACCGGTCGGTCGTCCTTGACCCGCTTATCACCCGGATAAAAGAAGACCTTACGAATGGTTTTCGGCCCGAAATTGTCATCATGAGCGGCGACGTTGCCTTCAGCGGTAAAACGGAAGAGTATGCGCAGGCTAAGGTTTTTTTTGACAAACTGCTCACGGCGCTGAAGCTTTTGCCGCAGGATTTATTCATCGTGCCGGGCAATCATGACGTTGATTGTAGTGAGTACGCACAAGGTGAGTCACTGAATTTCAGCGACATGAAGGCCATGAACGACTTGCTGGAAAGCAATAAGCTCAGGGAGCGCTGTTTTGTTGGTATGGATAACTACTTCCAATTCATCGAAACCCATTACAACCATCTTGCAAGCAAACAGGGGAAGCTCATCCCCTTTGTATCTCACCGTATTACACGTTGTAATAAGCATGTCGGGATCGTTGGATTAAATTCCGCGTGGATGTGCAGGAATTCGTCTGAAAAGGAAAAAGAACTCATTGCCATCGGCGAGTATCAAATTAAAAATGCGCACGCCGAGCTTAAGGCGCTTGGCGAATTTGACCTGGCAATAAACGTCTTCCATCACCCTCTGGGCTGGCTATGGAACGTGGACGAGCGCGTCTGCCGTGCCAATTTCAAGGCATTGGAAGCGCCGGAGTTGCTTTTGCTTTCCGGCCACCTACACGAGCCGAATGCGGGGTATTCCATTGATACACAAGGCGGCAGGTTTTACCAATTTCAGGCGGGCGGGGTTTATACCGGCAGCGAATCGATAGAGTCCTATCAAAGCAGATTCCAATACATCACCGTTGACTGGGACAAAAAGAAGATACGCCTCGACTTCAGAAGGTTTGCCGGGGGGAAAAGGGTTTGGTGTGTGGATGCTGAAAGCGGGGAAGATGGCCGGATAGAATATGGCATGGCTGGTGCAGTCAACAGTGCCCAAAAAAACCTGAAAACACCGGAACCCCTCCCCGAAATCCCCGAAAACTACCGCTCCTGGCTCAGTGAACATTGCGCCTATATGGATATTGATAAGCTGAGGGGGAAGAGCGAGGTCATCCAGGTAAAGTTGCCGGAGGTATTTGTCCCTCTGTTTGCGGATGGCCCAGGGAAAAAAGCCGGCAGAGGGCGTAATACGGAAGACACGGCACGACCGGTGAATATAGAAACGCTCATCAAAGAAAAGGAGTTCCTGCTCATAGAAGGCCATCCCGGCTCCGGCAAGACGACACTCCTCAAGCACCTGGCATACGGCGTGGCGCAAACCCCTCCCCAGGCGGAGGGGTTCGCCGGATGGCTGCCCATCTTGCTGTTCCTGAAAGACCTGAATGGATTCTTTGCCGACCATGCAGACGTTAAATCAAGCCCATCAACGGCCGAAAAGATACTGGCATTTTATTGTGAAATGACGGGGAGCGGGCTTTCCCTTGAGATGATCAAGGCATTTTGTAAGAGGAAAAAGACACTCTTTCTCCTGGACGGCCTTGACGAGATAGAAGAGTCGCAGCGGAACGTTGTTGTGCGTTCCTTCGCCGATTTCAGGACGCAAAACGTGGGGAACAAGCTCGTCCTCTCCGGCAGGCCGCACGGCGCGGCAGGCGCCGCCGCAGACCGGTTCGGGGCAAACCACGTAAAAATCCTGCCCCTTAACAGCGAACAAACGGAGTCGTTTATCAGGAATTGGTTTCGTTACGTGTATGCAGAGAATTCTCGGATCGGCAGTAAAACCGCTGATGGAATGATAAGCGAGATACAGACGCACCCCTCTATCGGGCAATTGATTGATAACCCCCTCATGCTTACGGCAATATCCATCCTGTACCACGACGGCAAGGAGCTTCCCGGCCAGAGGGCGGAACTCTACAACAAATTTGTAGAAAACATGCTCTACCGTAGATTCCCTGACTACGAAAAAGTCCGCGAGTTCCTGATGGAACTGGCCTTTGACATGCACTATAACCGCAGGACAAAGGGCATTGACAAGCAAGACGCCTTGAAGGTGTTGCAAAAGGTATACAAGAAACTTTCTGATGTGAATGAAGCCCTTGACCGGTTACATGCGTTGCAAAAATCCAAGGAATCACCAGATGAGACTGAAGCCCTTTACCGGAAAAGGACAGAAAAGCTCTTTGATGAAATCGAGTCAAGGTGTGGTTTGATCAAATACGAATCCGGACAGTACCTCTTCTGGCATCTTACCTTCCAGGAGTTCCTGACGGCCGTGTGTGTAAAAGACAACAATAACTATGAAGACACACTCGGCCAAAAGTGGGGTGAAGCATGGCACCACGAGGCGATTGAACTTTACATCGGATACCAGAGTATTAACGATAAAAGCATAGCAAACACCCTGATGGATGAGGCCATTAGGGCGGAAGACATCGCCCCGTTTGGGAAATGGCTGCTTGCATCAAAGTCCATGCTTGACGTACATAAGGACAGGAGAAATGATGAAGTTCTCAATAAGGTAAAAGAACGCCTGTTGGATATCATGGATAGCGACGCCGAACCAAAGGCGCGCGCGGAGGCGGGTGAGATACTTGGCTGGCTTGGTGATACCAGGAATCTGAAGGAATTTATACGGGTTGAGGACGGGGAGTATTCCACAAGCATTGGAACGGTTACCATAAAGAACCTTGAAATGGGAAAATACCCCGTCACTAACGGCTGGTTTGAGGAATTTGTAAAGGCGGGTGGATATAAGTGTAAGGATTACTGGGGCGACGAGGGATGGCAGTGGCTTGAGCAAAACAAGGCTGAACAGCCGCGTTTCTGGAATGAACGCACATGGCGATGTCCCAATGCTCCCGTTGTGGGCGTTTCGTGGTATGAGGCGTGTGCGTTTACCCAATGGCTAATGGAGACGCTGAAAGACGGCTTTACCTATAAACTACTGGAAGAAGGTGAATGGGAGGCTGCTGCGGCCGGCCTTAAAAAACGGGAATACCCATGGGGAGATGCTTGGGATAACACGAGATGCAATAATGGGGAACTTAAAATAGGCAAGACCTCAACGGTAGGTATCTTTAAAAAGGGAGACACACCGGAAGGGATTTCCGATATGAGTGGAAACGTGTGGGAGTGGACGGTGAGTTTGTATGACAAGGAAAACCCTTTTCGTGTTGTGCGCGGCGGTTCGTGGCTCAATGTTGGTGATTTCTGCCGTTGCGCTTACCGCCGCCGGGTTCGGCCCGATCGAGGGGAACAACGGCCTCGGTTTTCGTTGCGCCAGGACTCTTTAGACTTTATCCCTTTTACCATTTTTCCCCTTTACCGCCGAAGGCGGGCGAAAATTTCTTTGAAAATACCGAAAATATGACTACCGATTTGAAGCAAGTGAACGCCCTGACAAAGACCTACGATCTGTTGTTGTGGATAATTCCTCAGCTTGAGAAACTTCCCAGGAGCCAGAAATTTATGCTCGGTGACAGGATAGAAGGCACGCTTTTGGACGTAATGGATTTAATAATTCAGGCGGTATATACAAAGAACAAAACCGCATTCCTCAAAGACGCAAATCTAAAGATTGAAAAGCTCAGATACTTAATAAGGCTTATTATGGACTTGAAGTATTTCAGCATCACAAAATACGAATATATCTCACGGAGTCTGAATGAAATTGGCGCGGAAATTGGCGGGTGGATAAGATATCAGCAGGGAAAAGATGAAAAGGCACAATAATCTTTTTGGAAAAATAGTGTCGTTTGAAAACGTGTTGAAAGCGACACGGAAGGCCAGGAAGGGGAAAAGATATAAGGCGTCTACCGCACGGTTCGAGTACGATCTCGAAAGGAACGTCCTTAAAATTATTGACGTTCTGAAAAACAAAACCTATAAACCCGGCGCCTATCAGGACTTTTATGTATACGATCCCAAAAAGCGGCTTATTAGCGCAGCCCCTTATTTTGACAGGGTTATCCACCATGCGGTCATAAACGTTATTGGCCCGATATTGGAAAGTTCCTTTATTTCCGATACGTATGCCTGTATACACGGAAAGGGAACCCACAAGGCCGTTCAACGGTATAAAGAATTTCAAAAGAAAAATGCCTTCGTGCTGAAGTGTGATATTAAAAGATACTACGAAAATATTGACCATAAAATTCTTTTTAACAAATTGGAAAATAAGATAAAATGCCGGGAGACGCTCTGGCTTCTTGAAACAATTATTAACTCCAGGCACAGCGTCACCGACCCTGTGTATTTTCCTGGAGATAACCTCTTTACGCCGCTTAACAGAAAAAAAGGGATACCCATAGGTAATCTGACCAGCCAATTCTTTGCGAATCTGTATTTAAACGATTTTGATCACTTCATGAAAGAAGAGATCAAAGCCGGATTTTACGTCAGGTATTGTGATGATTTTGTTATTTTCGGAAATTCAAAAACGTGGTTAAATGAGGTAAAAATCCGTATAATTGCATACCTGAAGACATTGCGATTACGGTTGCATGAAAACAAAAGCAGGATTTACATGACGTCCGATGGCGTGGATTTTTTAGGGTACAGAATCTATCCCGATTACCTGCGGGTAAGAAAGAGTACCGTTAAAAAATACCGAAAGAAATTAAGGGGAATTGTTCACGGCTATGAAACAGGCGTTATTCAATTAACCGATGTTAGAAGCTCCATTCATAGTTGGATAGGGCATGTAAAGCACGCCAACAGCTATGCCTTGAGGAAGGAGATGCTGCGGCATGTTGTGCTGTGTAAGCGGAGGCCGTAGCCTATTATTGCATTTGTGAACGAAGTGGTAATTTTGTTTGTTGTAATTTGTGGGGTGGGGTTAAAACGTGTTGTGCGCGGCGGTTCGTGGAACAATGAAGGTGATAACTGCCGTTGCGCTAACCGCAACAGGAACAACCCGATCGAGAGGAACAACAACCTCGGTTTTCGTTGCGCCAGTACTCAAATCTTGCAGGGTTAATCCTGCAAGTCGCCGGAATCCTTTTTCTTTACGGAGAAAAGGAGTGTGCATCATTGAGTCCAGACCCTGCTCCCGCGTCAGCAGTCTAAACACTGCTGAACAAATTATAACCCGCGTTCCCGGTGTTAGTAGGGTAACCGAAAGCGCCGGGAATGCACATTTCTGGCGAATTTAGGTCAAGGAGTTAGGCTTGGAAAATGAATATAGGCTAAATATTAAGTCGGACATATACTGCACGGAAGACCTTCTGGGGTTTGATAAATACATAGAGGCCCTTGGCAAGATGGTTACTCACGAGGGTTTTAAGACGCCCTTTTGCATCGGCATCTTTGGAAAGTGGGGGAGCGGGAAGACGAGTTTTATGAGGCTCCTTGAGAAAAGGCTTTCTGCTAGCGGTTCCAAACCGTTCATCGTACCCGTCTGGTTCAACCCCTGGCGGTATCAAAAAGAGGAACACCTGATTATTCCTTTTTTGAAGACGATAGAGATTGCGATAAAGCGGCGCTTTGAGAAAATCGAAAAAGAAACAGACAAAAACAACCCATTATTAAGCGGCCTCCAAAAAATCCGGGGAAAATTAAAAGACGTCTCAGCCGCCATTGCCTACGGAACAACCTTTGATGCAAAACTAGGCGGCGTTGGCATTGCCTTTGACACGGCAAAGGCCGTGGCACGGGAAGAGTCCCTTAGTCAACGCAGGATAGACGAGGCTAAGAGATTATCGGAAAAGCTCACGTCTCTCTATTACGATATTGTGCGTGAGTTGGAGGACGTGATTGATGAAAAGAGCTTCCGGATTGCGGTATTTATAGACGATCTGGACCGGTGCCTGCCGGAAAAGGCCGTTGAACTGCTGGAGGCCATCAAGCTCTTCCTTGATATTGCCGGGTATCTCTTCGTCATCGGGGTTGACCGTGAGGTTGTGAAGAAGGGGATTTCTTATCGTTACCAGTTTTTTGAGCACCGGGACGAAAAGGAGAAGGAAGGACTCGTTATCTCTCCCGATGACTACCTTGACAAGATGATCCAGCTCCCCCTTGAATTACCGGTCATTGAGCATGGGAGGAAGAGGAAGTTTATTGAGGCATTGCTTGACGATTCGGTGGAATTTAAGAAACATGCAGATATTATCGAGGCCGGTGTGGGAGACAACCCACGGACGTTAAAACGCTTTGTCAATCTCCTTGCCTTTACCGTAACCCTCGCGGAGACGCTTAAGGATAACATTCTCCATGACAAGTTTGAGCCAAAGGAGAGCGATGAACACAAGGCGCTAATAAAGGAACACTTCATTCCTATCCTCTACATCAAATGGTCCATCATCGTATTTCGTTATCCCAAAGAGCATAACACGATAAAAGGTAATAATAAGCGATTGATTGAGTTGCAGCAGTTGCGGCACAGGGCGGTGAAAGGGTTGCAGGTATTGACACTGAAAAGGCTGATAAGAAGGACGTCCCGATTGAGATAAGCGAAGCGCTTAGAAAGGTGTTGGCAAAAGGGGAGCAGTTCCCCGACGACGATTGGCTGATAAAGCGGTTCGTCCACCTTACGGAGTCTACCGTTGTCAGCGCCGGTGGCAGTGCAGCGGGAACGGCATCCTACCATCGCTATAAGCCGGGAGATATGGTAAAAATCCCCAAAGGCACATTCCTCTACGGTGATGATAGGATAGAGAAAGATATCCCGTATGATTATCTCATGGACGTATTTCCCGTTACGAACAGGCAGTACAAGGAATTTGTTGACGCAGAAAAAAGGGATGTGCCCTATCGAGACGAAGATTCGATAAGGCCGTACAACTGGGATAAAGAAAACAGGACGTACCCTAAAGGGCTGGATGACCACCCTGTTGTCCTTGTCACACATAATGACGCGGTGGCATACTGCAAATGGCGTTCAAAAAAAGAGGGAATAACAGACCCAAATCATTACCGTCTACCCACGGAAGAAGAGTGGGAAAAGGCTGCGCGGGGAACGGATGGGCGGGTGTATCCCTGGGGGAACGACTTTGATTTCCGGAAGCTTAACTGCGCGGATTACCAAGTACAAAAGGTGTTAAAGGTTGACGATGAATGGCGAAGTGAGTTTCGAGAGAAATTTTATGAGAAAAATAAAGAAAAAGCCCTGACGAGCGAGGTGGGCAGGTTTGCTGACGGTGAAAGCCCTTACCACTGCCTTGACATGGCTGGCAACGTGTGGGAGTGGACGGACAGTTGGTATGACGAAGACAAATTTCGTGTTGTGCGCGGCGGTTCGTGGATCCTTGGAGGTGATTACTGCCGTTGCGCTGACCGCGGCCGGGACACCCCGCTCGGGTGGTTCCTCGGCCTCGGTTTTCGTTGCGCCAGGACTCTTTAGTCTTTAACCCTGTTACCCTTTTTCCCCTTTACCGCCGAAGGCGGGCGAAATTTTTTTGAAATTTCAGGTCGGTTCATGTTGTGTGCTTATGCACCCTGTAGCTCAGGGCTTCAGCCCTGATGGACTCTGGCACAATACAACGCACTGAAAACTTAGCCGCGTAGGGGAGGCATTGCCTGCCTTTTCCCCGGCGATTTCCGGTTTGCAACCTGAACCCTCGTTTGATACTATTAACAGGCCAAACTATCGCCAACGCGCCTAAAAGCAAAAGGGCAAATGGTTGTTTACCGTTACGGTTTTGTCTGTTGTTTAAAAGGAGAAGGACGGATATGGAACAATCGTATTATGATTTTTTTATTGATTATTATCAGGACGAGGATGGCGTATTTACGGCTACCGTACCCGCCTTACCCGGATGTGTTGCGGGTGGAAAGACACTCGAAGAGGCATATCTGAATATAAAAGAAGCGATAGAAAGCTGTCTGGAGGTACGGAACAAATTGGGAATGCCTATCAGTGTTAATCAGTACAAAGGGAAAAACGTTTACCGTGTGCCAATAAACACATGAGTAAGCTCCCATCGTTTTCATATCGTGAAGTTGCGGCAAAGCTTAAGCGTGCCGGATTTGCATACATTCGTACAGGAAAGCATGACGTGTATGTAAACGAGGAAAAGAATATTACGGTACCGTTACCCCGCCATTCGGGAGATATTCCCAAAGGGACGTTAAGAGCCATCATAAGGGAATCAGGCTTTACCGTTGATGCTTTTTTATTGTTGTAGCCATGTAGGGTAGGCATTGCCTACCTTTTCTCCGGCGGGTTCAGGTTTGCAACCTGAACCATGATTTTGATACCATGGATGAGTCACGCTTTCGCCAATGCGATCAAGAAGAAAAGGGCTATAAATTCTCTCGTTCCCAAGCTCCAGCTTGGGAACGAGCTTGCGCCGGAAGCTCCAGCTTCGTTTTTTTTGGGAACAAACAATGGTAAATTTCAGGAAAGGGAAGTGTCGCAGCCATGTTAGGCAGTCTTTTCTGTCACCCCTTCAGGGCTGGTTCTGTTATGCTATTTACCAGGGGCTTTACCCCTGGCTATATCCTTTCAGCCCTTCGGGCTTGTTGTAGAGCGAAGAGGCTCTTCGCTCTACAAGGGAAGATTGCCGATGCCTGATTGTACGGGCATTTCAAGTTTGGTGGGAATAAGGAAAAATCATGATTTGGTGGATCCGCTTCGCTTAATCCACCCTACGTGTTGGTGGCACAGGCTTATAGCCCGTGCAAGAGTTTTGTATTTACAGAAGAAACATGCTACATGGGGAATGACCGGAAGGTGTATATTTCATAACACAAAACACATAAAAGCACAGGCAAGATGCCTGTGCCACCAAGTGTGTGGCTGGATGGAAAAATAATCAGGAATCTCAATATAATCCTGTAGCGCGGGGGTTCATCCCCCGCTGGCGTGCATAGCACGCCATTGCCGGCCATGAAGGCCGGCGCTACAAAATTGTCGCATTAGGCGACTTATTTTAATTACCAAAGATGCTATGTTAAATCTTAATACCTATCCTTCAGATTGTTTTTCACCTACGTATCGGCGTATCGTAAGCGATTTTTCTGCGGGGGAAAAAGAGGCGGCGGCAAACGACCACTTGCCGCTCTTTATCCTCGAAGGCGCTGAAAAGTTGATCAAGGAAGAACTGGTTCGCTGTATATGGTTTGGACAGCATTTTAAAAAAGACAAGCTTTATACCGATGACGGACTGCGCCTTGAGATACTCACACCCGGCTGGGAAACTCCAGAAGGGGGGCCTGATTTCAAACACGCGGAAATTCTCCTGGAGGGCAAGGGGCTGGTGAAGGGCGACGTTGAGATACACGTGTTTGCTTCCGATTGGGCCAGGCACCAGCACCAAAAGCAGGAGACGTACAACACCGTATGTCTGCACGTCGTTATGTGGAACGACAGGGAAGAGAAGCACATTAAAACTCTGGACGGGCAGATGATCCCCCAGCTTACGCTTTCGAAATATTTAGACGCCGAGATTGACGACGTCGTTAATACGATTGACATGGAGGCGTATTTAAAGGGCAAGAAGGTAAATCCCGGCCATTGTAAGTCCGAGATGGAAAATCAGTGCGCGGACGGGCAATGGCTCGGCCAATTCCTTGATTATGCCGGGGACGACCGCGTGATTCAAAAGGCCGGGAAATACGAGCGTTGGCTGGAAAAACGGCCATTCGAGCAAGCCCTCTACGAAGCCATTATGGAATCGTTGGGATATAAAAACAACAAGGAACCTTTTCTCACCCTGGCCTCCCTCGTTCCCCTGAAGGAGATGCGGCTGGTAATTCCTGAAGACGCCCCGTCCCATGAAAAAGCCGTACACATACAAGCCCTGCTGCTGGGCGCCGCCGGTTTGCTGCCGAGGTTGAACGATCCCAAAAAGGTCTACGACGACGAGACGGCGGCATACATAAAAACTATTGAGGCGCTGTGGAATTCCATCCAACAGAAAACCGGCATAGCGGCTATGGCGAGAAGCGATTGGCGGTTTGCGGGGATGAGACCCGCGAATTATCCGGAAAGAAGGATTGCCGCCATATCCAACATCCTCCCGGATTGTATGCCTCAAGGTATTTTCCACCGTATTTTGGCAATTTTTCAACAACCCGCCGTCACGGGCAGTCAGAAGGGGGGTGACGCGGCTATTATCAAGACGATAACGAACGGCGTCCAAGCCCTCTTTCTTGATACCGAGGATCCGTATTGGTCATACCGCTACGTGGCGGGTGGGAAAAAGTTTTCCAAGCCGCAAAAACTCCTGGGGCAGGAGCGGGTGTCAGCGATCTTCATCAATGTCGTTATTCCTATTTTACTGGTATATGCGAGGAAGCATCATGACCTTTCCCTGGAAAAAACGTTGCACCTCATTTACCGGAATTACACCCCGCTTCCTGAAACCAGCGTGACCAAATTCATGAACAGCCGTATTTGGGGGGAATCGGGGACGCCCAAAAAAATGATACATTCCGTCCGCCGCCAGCAAGGGCTGTATCAGCTCTTTAAAGATTTTTGTGAGAACGACAATTTGAGTTGTAACAAGTGCGCACTCTATCTTGCCGTGGTTAATAGATAGGATTGGACAATGGGTAACATAAGTTTTATTGAAAAAGTAACCCCGGAGGGGTGAAATATTAATAGCTAAAATGCCAAATTACGTTACAGCTCCAGAGGAGCGATATATTGTTTGCAACCCCTATATGCCATACGTGTTAAGTTAAGAAACTTATAATTACCACCAAACCTTTGTTTTTGCTAGCCCTGAAGGGGCGAAATAGTTTAGCCCAGGGCAGCGCCCTGGGGGACATGGAAAAGCCATCAAGCCCTGAAAGGGCGTAATACGGAATGAACCGTTATTATGTGCTCAATATCGCCACTTCAGGGCTTGTTTTGCTCATAATGCTAAACCCAGGGCGCTGCCCTGGGCTGTCGTATTGCGCCCCTTTGGGGCTGTGTTGCTAATACGGTTAGGCTGAGTTTATCCGCCTTTTCATTTCTTAACTTAACACGTATGCCTTATATGCCGCTCCTCACGGAGCTTTTCAGGATTTTTTCTAAAAACTAAAGTGTTACAAAAATTAAAATTTATATTAGTGGGTATCCTCGGTTCGTGGCTCATAAAATTATTGGGCATGACCCTCCGTATCAATGACGAGCCAAAGGGTTTCACCAAAAAAACCAGGAACCATCAGGTTGTCTACGCCTTCTGGCATTGTATGATGCTTGTCCCCGCCTACATCGGGCGTTCCTGGCGCGTCCAGGTGCTTATTAGTCAGCATTCCGATGGTGAATATATTGCGCAGGTAATCAAATGGATGGGCTTTGGCGTCGTACGCGGGTCTACCACAAGGGGCGGCATGAGGGCTGCAAAGGCCATGGTTGATAAGGCCAGGCAAGGATATCCCCTGGGGATTACCCCTGACGGGCCGCGGGGGCCGCGGTTTGTCGTCCAACCGGGAAGTGTCTTCCTCAGCCAGAAAACGGGACTGCCAATTATTCCCATGGTGGTAGGGTTATCCCGTTACTGGGAACTGCCCAGTTGGGATAGATTTCGTATACCCAAACCCTTTTCCAGGGCATTGCTGATGTTCGGCAACCCCATCCACGTGCCGCCAAAGCTTACCGAAGAAGAGATGGAACACTACCGTCTTTCGTTAGAAAACACCATGAAACAACTGGCAGAAAAAGCGGACAAGGCCGTGCAGCGCAAAACGTAGGGCAAGGCTTCAGCCTTGCCTTTTGAATGGGTGATTTGGCGAAAATGTACACCGTTGCGAGAAATTATCGTAAACGGAGAAGCAGATTCTCGTTTATTTTAAAAAGGTTTTTTAATCCCGAAGGGATGTTACTATTATAGCATAGCGGTATACAATTGTTTTTAACCCCGTAGGGGTGACATATTTTCGTTATTTCCGTGATATTTCACCCCTTCGGGGTTGGATATTTTGTTGTGGTTATTTCTATAATCATATCATCCCTTCGGGATTTTTTTCGCATCCAACTCTTCGCATCTTCCTTTACCTTTATCATCGTACACACCTTGAAATATTCTTTTAAAGCAAGGTTTTTCCGATGGTTATTTTGCCTTATTTTCAACCGTCCCTACGGGACTATATGGTTCTGTTGCTTTTGAATACAGGCAATGAATTGCCTGCCAGCGGTTGCCCCTACGGGGCATATAGAGACAGCCGGAACGTTTTCTATTGTGTCTCTTTACCCTTCCGAGAAGTCAATTTCGTACGCGCGGCGGTAACTGAGCGCATAGCGATTTCACCAAGTGCGCCAACACCCACCCCAATTGCGTAAGCAACGAAGTCGCTCCATATAAAACCGCTACCCAGGACTAGGTGGCCAAGTGTGGTGCTTCGGATGATATCAATCCCGGTTGCATGGTATAGTTGACTGCACTCATCCAGGCAGCAGGTAACCAATGCATACACGGCAAGCCTTGCCGTTGAAATACCCGGGAAGACAATGCCCCAAACAAGGAATATCATCAGCGCCCAAAAACCATCACCAGGATATTTTCCCATAAACCGGGGGAAGAGTACAGGGAAGCTTCTTGAGGCCAAACCCACGCCAATAACAACCAGTAGGGCAATAGCATACCAAAGCCGACTTCGATTTTGTTTTGTAAGACACATAAGACGTATATAGAGCAGATCGAAGATTTGGCAATGAGTCTATTTGCGGTCAAAGAAGGCGTTCATTTCTACGTTCCTTTTCATGTCCCTTTTAAAGATATCTAATTCCGTTTTTCCGAGTGAGGTGATGCGGTTTTTGATGCGGTAATACGGTCTGAGGACAAGCATCCGCAGGAGGTTTACCAGGGGAAAGTTGGCCTTGAATACCGGCGTTGTCTTAAAAAAGGTGGAATATTTTTGGCGGTACTTCCAGCGGAGGAATTGCAGTTCTTCCGAGGAAAGGTGCTTTGTTTTGACGTTTGCCCAAAAGCCGTTGTATTTCTTGAAGTCGGCGCTATTGGTGACCAGACCTTCTTTGATTAATATGTCGCGCATGCCCGTTTTCGGATATGGGGTGATGATCTGCTCGCCGTAAAAGTCGATATTGGCCTTGTCGAAGAACTCAAAATTTTGGGCAATGTCCTCTTCCTTATCTTCCGCATGACCGATAATCATGCCGCCGACGATCAGGATGTTGTTGTTGTGCAGGTTCTCAATGGCCTTTTTCGTCTTGTCCAGGACGTTTCCCTTGTTCATTATCTGTAGGTTGCGCTCCGATACGTTTTCAATCCCCAGAAATACGATTTGTATCCCCGCGTGCGCCATCTTTTGCGCCAACACCGGAGACGACGCTATTCCGCTGGTGCTCGCCTGCACGATGTATCGCAGGTCGTTGTGGCCCGCTTCCACGATTGCGTCACAGAGCGCTTCGAGCCGTTTTACGTTCAAGGTGATGTTGTCATCGGCAAAGGCGACGTATTTTGCGCCATTTTTCTTTGCGTTCGCGAGGTCTTGCATGATCCGCTCGAAGCTGTACGTCCTGAACGTGCGCCCGTACATGCGGTTCATGCTGCAGAAATTGCACGTCATCGTGCACCCGCGCGAGGTCTCGATCATGTCCAGCCCCTTGCCGGAAAAGAGGTACCCCTGCCATACCCGCGCGTTCCGGCGTGGTAGTTGCAAGGTGTCGAGGTTGTCTAAAGGCCGGGG
>JACVXV010000046.1 GCA_015661205.1 Candidatus Brocadiaceae bacterium | reverse complement strand
CATATCTTCCATGGGTATTGCGCCCAACAAAACCTGGTCTCCCATAACCAATGCGCCACAGAAACCGATGCGATTTTTAAATTGGAGTTCAACCGGCCCAACGTATGGTGTTAATCTTTCACTGCCATCCGCCAAGGTTACGTCCTTTTTATCAATTTCTTCCAATTGAAGTTGAATGCGTATATGCTCTGGAATACAAAGATGAACCGAACCGGTATCGGCCAGCGCATCTACTTCAACCGGTTCCAAATCAGGTTTTCGGGGATTCTTTAATTTTATTTTAGTATTTACCAATCCCATTTTCTTTATTTTTGAATTTCTCAAGAAAGGTTTTTGTGGAAATCCCGTATTTCTCCTCGTACTTTTTTATTTTTGATGCGGACATCTCTATAGCGAAATGTATCCTCCTCTTTTCTCCACCAAGTCCCTCAGACAGGAGTTCTCTAACGGTATCAATTTCTCCCGAAGTGCTTTTTACGCTGAGTGTAAACATTCATATTCCCTCCAAGAATTCTGAATACTCTTTATTCAGATCAGTTGAGATGCTTGAGTATAAATAGCAGAAATAATAAGCAAAGTCAACAGACTGTCTTTGTAATGCGTTCGGACATTCATCATCAAAACATTCAGCATCACCGTGTCGGCGGGATATTTTAACCCATAAGAAAACGGTGGAAGAGGATTACCCGGGTTGGGTTGTGGTTGCTACGGGAAGTGTCCCGGCCAGGAAGTCGCGCACCTTCTTTATGTCTTCCCACACCTTCACCTTGTCATTAGGATTTCTCAGGAGATAGGCGGGGTGGTAGGTAACCATCATCGGAATGCCCTGGTACTCGTGAAACCTGCCCCGTAAGGTTCCGACGGGGGCCTTTGTATTGAGAAGCGTCTGTGCGGCAAACGTTCCTAATGCGCACAACACCTTTGGTTTGATGATATCAATTTGTTTGGTAAGATACGACGTGCAAAGCGCGATTTCATCCGGCAGGGGGCTGCGATTGCCCGGCGGACGGCATTTCAGGACGTTTGCAATGTAAACGTCGGTTCGTTTCATACCGATGGCCTCGATAATCTTCGTGAGCAACTGCCCCGCCCTGCCGACAAACGGCTCTCCCTGCAGGTCTTCGTCCCGTCCCGGTGCCTCGCCTACAAACATGAGTTCGGCCTTATGATTGCCCACGCCGAAGACGAGGTTCGTCCGCGTTTTTGACAGGGAACACTTTTGGCAGCCGGCGGCCTCGTTCTTCAGATTTTCTAAAAGCTGAATTTGCTCTTTGTTCAATGGTGTTTGTCCTCCGGGAGATGCTGTGGCTATGGATGTTTCGGTAAGAATGTGCTTTTCGGGAGAATTCAAGGCCGGGTTCACAGCCTTGTTTTGTCTAGTGGCAAGAAAGGCGTCAACACCAAACCCCTTTTCCATCTCAATTCTTGCCTTAACGGAATTAAGCAGTGACGACAATCCTCTTTTTACGTCATCCAGGCTATGTATCTGCCTATCCTGCAATTCGGATAATTTTTTCATTTGTCTGCGCTTTCCCACCGCTTACGCAGTGGGCTACTATTGTGTTGCCCCTAATGGGGCATGGTAAAGACAGGTCAACCGTTCCCGGTTGACGTACTATTGCCAAAAGCTACGGTTTTTGCGGCAGCACCTTTTCCAATTCACCAATAATCATCTGCTGCACGGCTTCGATGCTGCCCTGTATCTCGCAGCCTGCTGCGAATTTGTGTCCCCCTCCGCCATATTTCTGGGCGATGGTATTCACCTGCAGTCCATTCTGGCTTCTCAAGCTCACCTTAACCCAATCAGGTTTTGTCATCTCGCGAAGCAGCACGCCAACGGCAATGCCTTCAATCGAACTGGGAATATCGGCAAAATCGTGCGTGTCTATCGGATTCACCTTGGTTCTTTCCAGCATTTCCCTCGTCAACCAGATAGTTGCAACTTTATTCCCCAGGTGAAGCCTGATGGTGGCAAGCGATAGGGCGTTGAGTTGTATTAAATTATAGGAGTTGGCGCTATAAACGTACCTGGTTATATCGGTATGCCTGGCGCCGCGTTCGATAAGGAATGCAGCGGAATGAAGGGTGGACGCTGTTGTATTGGAGTGGGTGAATCTTCCCGTGTCCGTCACGATGGACACGTATAAGGCCGTAGCCATATCAGGGGTAATATCTGCCTTCATCTCTCTAAGGAGGTGCAAAACAACGTCACCCGTCGCGCACATATCATCGGCAACCCAATTGATTTTCCCAAAATTATCGTTAGCGATATGATGGTCGATATTGATAATTACCACGTCTTCCGGGAAAATGCCCGTCGTTTTACCAAGCCGTTCAAGGGTGGGACAATCCAGGGCAAACACCACCTCCGGTTTATCATGAGGAACCTCCGGAAAGATATACATCCCGGACGAAGGGATCATGAATTTGTAGATTTGTGGAATAAAGGAATCGTTAACGATGGAAACGGATTTCCCCATGTTCTTCAACAGGTGAAACAGGGCGATTTCAGCGCCGATGCCATCCCCATCCGCGCGCACGTGCGTGGTAAGGAGAAAGCGTTGATGGCTCTTAATAACCTGCTGAATTTTGCGTGCGTATTGTGCTACGGAAGGCTTTGTCACGATAAAATACTCCTAAAATTATGCTGTATGGCAGCAATCTTCGAAATTTCCACCTTGTAAGAAATGCTTGGGTGTGTTGTGGCGGATGTATCTGTCCAAACCCTTCTTATCAAGAGGAAAATCGTACTTGCCTGGTATTTCCACCCACCGGATTTATCCCGTGTCTCTGGCGGAAATTCAACGTGAAACGAGTAAAAATTATATGCGGAATGCATCCCCATGTCAAACCTTCTTTTCCATTGCATTTTGTTTGTTGATGAGTTACGATTAAACACTCGTAGCGGCTTGACTGCCAGATTATTAAAACCGTTTTGGAACCAAAAAGTTTAACGTATAGGAATTTCAATGTAGGGACACGGCGCCCGTGTCCTTGCGTGTGAACACAAATCAGTTGCCGAATACCTAATTTAATGTCTTGGAAATCCAAGATTATGCCTGAAAAGCCGACAGGATATAGCGGGGGGTGAAGCCCCCTGTTACAGACAATAAAATAACACAAGCCCCCGAAGGGGAGGCAGGATGTTTTGTTTTCGAGATTAAAACAATAATAAATTTTAGATAAAATAGGCGTCCCATCCATTTTAAACAAGCAAGTAAAATGGCAAAAGACAAGCAAGCAGCACAACAAGCACAATATGATTCACCGTGGAAACAAGCAATTGAAGGCTATTTCCCTGATTTTATGACGTTCTTTTTTCCTGGTATTTACGATGAAATTGATTGGAATAAAGAGCCTGTATTCATGGACAATGCCCTGGAAAAAATTACCAGAGACGCTGAGATTGGCAAGCGGTACGCGGACAAGTTGGTCAAGGTTTGGCTAAAAACCGAGGAATTGGCGTGGGTACTCATTCATATTGAAGTCCAGGCGTCGCGAGAAACCAATTTTGCGGAGAGGATTTATGTTTATCGACACCGAATTGGGGAAAAACACAAAGTCGATGTTGCCAGTTTGGTCATTTTGTGCGACGACGAACAAAACTACAGACCCAACAAGTATAAAAAGGGAATTTGGGGCTGCGAGCTGAATTTTACCTTTCCGATTGTCAAACTATTGGATTTTGCGGAAAATTGGACTAAACTGGAGTGTGACCGCAACCCATTTGCCATTGTTGTCATGGCCCAACTAAAGGCCAAAGAAATAAAGGATGGCCAACAACGGAAATACTGGAAATTCCGTTTGACCAGGATGTTGTATGAACGAGGCTATGAGAAACAGGACATTATAGACCTGTATTGTTTTATCGATTGGCTGTTGGTTTTGCCGGAAGATTTAGAAAAAGAATTTGTGCGGGAATTGTGTGAGTTTGAAAAGGAGAAGACTATGCAATATGTGTCGAGCATTGAGCGGATAGGATTCAAAAAAGGTAAACAGCAAGGTATGCAACATGGTATGCAGCAAGGCGTGCAGCAAGGTATGCGGCAAGGTATGCAGCAAGGAGAATCAACAATGCTGGTTCGGCAGATGGAAAGAAAGTTCGGCCAAGTTAGCGAAGAAGTAAAACAAAAAATTGAAGCAGCGGATAGCAACACCCTTCTCGAATGGGGTGAAAAAATCTTAAGCGCCTCCACCATAGAAGATGTTTTTCATTGAACTGTGCGTGCCAAGGAATTTACACAGGGGGTGTTCCTGTGCGGCCAAATGAAATAATAAAAGAAATTGATAATTTGGGGCTATCGGAGAAATTGCTATTGGTTGAGGATGTTTGGGATTCTATTGCTCGAGATACTGGTGAGCTACCGATGCCGGCATGGCAAAAGCCTGAGTTAGATAAGAGGTACAAGGATTATAAAAATGGAGATGTAAAGCGTCACAATTGGGAGGGTGTTCATAGGGAACTACGGAACAAATGGAAATAATTTTAAACGGCGAAACAAAAGCATGCCCTGATGGAACCACGGTAGAAGGTTTGCTTGATTTGTTTAAGATCGATAAGCGCCGCACAGCGGTAGAACTGAATTCACACATTGTTCCGAAAAAAGAGTTTCCGAATCGGGTATTAAAAGATGCTGACGTATTGGAGGTGGTAACTTTTGTTGGAGGCGGATAAGAAGGGAAATATGATGGAAGACAAAAAACTTAAGATCGGGAAGTATGAATTTACCTCCCGTTTGTTTGTCGGCACCGGCAAGTATTCTACGATGGAGGCCATGGCCGAAGCCCTGGAGGCGAGCGGCACGGAGGTCGTTACCGTGGCCGTCCGAAGAGTAAAGATCAATGAAACCACCTCTCTTCTTGATTTTATTGACACAAAAAAATACGTCATATTGCCAAACACGGCCGGCTGCTATTCAGCAGATGAGGCAATCAGGGTTGCACGTCTGGCGCGGGAAGTCGGCATGTCTGACATGGTCAAGCTGGAGGTACTCGCCGATGAAAGGACGCTCCTGCCGGACCCTATCGAGACCTTAAAGGCCACACAAACGCTTGTAAAAGAAGGTTTCACCGTGCTGGTGTACACCTCTGACGACCCGATTGTTGCAAGAAGGCTGGAGGATGCAGGCGCTACCTGCGTTATGCCTGCCGGTTCACCGATCGGTTCGGGCCAGGGTGTCTTAAACAAAAACAACATACGGATCATCCTCGAATCGGCGAAGGTGCCGATTATTGTTGATCCAGGGGTCGGCACGGCGTCGGACGTGGCCATTGCAATGGAACTTGGCTGTGAAGGCGTTTTGCTCAATTCGGGAATCGCCCTTGCAAAAGACCCGGTTCGCATGGCAAAGGCAATGAAACTGGCTTGTGAATCCGGACGCCTGGCATACCTTTCCGGACGCATTCCCCGAAGGCTTTACGCAAAGGCCAGCAGTCCCGAAAAAGATTTTTGAAATGAACTTTGTTGTCTACGTAGGGCGAACCTTTAGGTTTGCCACATGTCCTGCAATCCCGTTGGGGTTTTGCATAAACATATACGGGTTTGCGTGGGAGAGGACGGGGAAACCCCGCCCCTGCGTCCGTAATGCAAAAGCCGGCGAAGAGGCCTGATTTATCTGCCACCACTATGCTAACAAGAAAAGATATAGAAGAACGGGAAGGACGTGAGCTTGCCCCATACGCAATGAAAAGCAAAGATTCCAGGGGCAGGAAATACGCAGAGGATGAACACCTCTACCGCAGTGTTTACCAACGTGACCGAGATCGCATTATCCACTCCACGGCCTTTCGCCGTCTTGAATATAAAACACAGGTATTCGTCAACCACGAGGGCGATTATTATCGCACGCGGTTAACGCATACCATTGAGGTTTCGCAGATCGCCAGAAGCATTGCCCGCGCCCTGAATCTTAACGAAGACCTTGCAGAGGCCATTTCTCTGGCGCACGACCTGGGCCACACGCCTTTCGGCCATTCCGGCGAGGACGCACTCAGAAAGCTGATGCAGGGACACGGTGGGTTTGAACATAACCTGCACGGACTGCGTGTCGTTGATATCCTTGAGCGGAAGTACCCCGATTTCCCGGGGCTAAATCTCTCGTGGGAGCTAAAGGAGTCCATCGTAAAGCACATTTCACCTTACGACAACAATACTTACGCAACAGAGTTCAACGTAAATGAGCAACCGCTCCTCGAGGCGCAAATCGTCGATAAGGCCGACTCCATCGCCTACGACAACCACGATCTTGACGACGGCCTGAAGGCAGGCATCATAACGGATGGTGATTTGCAGGCCATTGAGCTGTGGCGGGAAACGCAAAAAAAGGTAAAACAAAAATATGCGATCAGTGACCACAAAATCTTGATAGCGCAAACAATCAAGGCCATCATCAACATGGAGGTTATCGACCTGCTTGAAAACACGACGGCCAGGATTAAGCGCGACGGTATAAAAACGGTAAAAGAGGTGAGAGGTTGCCCGGAACAACTTATTTCCTTTTCACAAGCGCTGTCGGAGAAAAAAAAGGAGTTGCAGAAATTTCTCTTCAAAAACGTCTATCAGCACTACCGGGTAGCCCGCATGTCGGCTAAGGCAAAACGGTTTGTAGAGGAACTATTTACGCTCTTCACTAATAATCCCAAACAGCTTCCCACCGAATACCAGTTGTGGGTGGCAGAGGCAGGGTTGCACCAGGGTGTATGCGATTATATCGCAGGGATGACGGACCGGTTTGCCCAGGACGAGTACATAAAATTATTTTACCCATACGAGCGGGTTTAACATGGAAGACAAGGGGGTTGCCATTATGAAAAAAATACGTTTCGGCCTGTTGGCGCTATTGTTTATTGCAGGTTGTGCTACGGAGAGTGGAATAAGGCCAAGGATAGAACCCACGCTGGATAAGCGTATAAGCGAGATGCAGCCGCTGTCCCGCCACGTGGGTCTTTTGATCGATCCGGCATTGCGCGGCTTTAAACAGGACGAATACCAGTCGGACGCCGTTGCAGGCCACCACCACTACGTCTTCCGGATAGGCGAACCTCTTTCGGTAGAAATAGAAAAAATGGCAAAACGGATATTTACGAAGGTCACGCTCCTAAACGAACTCCCCTCCGGCAACGTTATGGAAAAGACGGGACTGGACAATGTTGTCACCGTGTCTCTATCCGCGTCTCGGCTGGAATTGGGCGTTGAAGAATCTGTCTGGCGCGCCATCGGCAAGCACTATTTAACCCTGCACGTGACTTTCCTTGATAAACAATCACGTAACATTTTTGATCAGAGTCTATCCGTAGAGGGGAAATGTGTGGATCTCGTCGATTTTGAAACGGAGGGCGGTTGGTGGAAGGTTGCCGGACCCAAATACGGCCCAGCCGTGGAAGATGCCATTGAAAAAATAGTTTTCGACCTGGCGCAACAACTATCGGCAGCGGCAGGGAATTAGCACATTGGGGCAATAGATTTGGTGGTGCCAAAAAGTTGGCTTGCCGCGGATTTGCGCGGATTGGACAAAGTAGCGCAGGCTTCCCTGCCTGCATGTAAGGGAGTCAGCAGGCGGGACGCCTGCGCTACTTCTTAATCACAAAAAAAGTCAATGCCATCACCTGGAATACCAAGGCTAGCAGGAGATATGAGTCGGCGTTACTGTTGCGGTTTATGTAGGCAAGGACGAGTGTGCCGAAGACAAAGGATTGGATAACGGAGGCCAGGATGTGAAGCCAGGAGGCGCCACGGTAGTTCAGGGTGCGGTTGATGTTTTTTACCTCGTTCAACAGCGATTCCGCCACATACTCGCTTTCGTCGTAGCCCTTTTCCTCACGCACCTTTGAGGCGAGGCACTCTTTGCAGAACAACCGCCCGTCCTCTTGGAAAATAGCGTGACCCATCTCAATGTCGTTTCTTGACAGGCTTCTTTTGCAACTCGAACAGATTCTGATTTCAAGCATGGTCATTTTAGTCCATAGAGGTCAAGTTTTCGGTATAGGGTACGTTCGCCGATTCCAAGCATTTTGGCGGCTTCTTCTCTGTTTCCATTCACGGTGGTTAGGGTGATCCTGATAAGTTCTTTTTCAACGTCATCAATGGTCATTCCCGCAATTAATCCGGGGGTTGCCTGCGTCTTGTCGGCGCGCTGGTATATGTGTTCGGGGATTTCTTCTATGTCCAGTATGGTCTTTGAGCTTACGACGACCATGCTCTCTATGCAATTCCTCAATTCGCGCACGTTGCCCGGCCAGGCATATTGGTATAAAATCTTTCGCGCATCGGGGGATAGTTGCAGGATGTTTTTGTTGTGTGTTTGTGAAAATTCATGAAGAAACGCATCGATGAGCAACGGGATATCTTCGAACCGCTCACGCAGGAGGGGCAGTTTTATGGAAACGACGTTTAACCTGAAATAGAGGTCTTCCCGGAATTTTCCTTCTTTAATAAGTTTTTCAAGGTCCTGGTTGGTGGCGGCGATCAGGCGTACGTCCACCTCTACTGGGTCGTTGCTGCCGATGCGGGTTATTACCCCGTCTTCAATCACCCGCAGCAGCTTGACCTGGGTGGAAAGGGGCATGTCGCCGACCTCGTCCAAGAACAAGGTGCCGTGGTGCGCGTGTTCGAACTTTCCCTTCCGCAGGTATATCGCGCCGGTAAAGGCGCCTTTTTCGTGTCCGAAGAGTTCGCTTTCAAGGAGGTTTTCCGGTATTGCGGCAGAGTTCAGGATAACGAGTGTGTTGTTTTTTCTCGGGCTGTTGTTGTGGATGATCTTGGCAATAAGTTCTTTGCCGGTACCGCTGTCGCCGGTAATGAGTATGGTTGCGGTGGTGCCGGATATTTGCTTGACGACGTTGAGAACTTTTTGCATTTTAGGGCTGTTGCCGATAATGCCGGAGAGGCCGAACTTCTCGTCAAGCTGTTTGTGAAGCTCCCGGTTGCTTCTGACAAGACCCTGCTTTTCAACGAGCTTTGCCACCTCAGCGCGCAGGTGATTGATGTTGAAGGGCTTTAAGAGGTAGGTGGCCGCCCCTTTTTGCATGGCGTCCACTGCCGTTTCGATGGTGCCGTAGCCGGTAATCAGGATGACGTCGGCCTCCGGTATCCGTTCTTTTACGGTTCTGAGTATTTGAAGTCCATCGACGTCGTGCATCATCAGGTCGGTAATAACAATCGAGACCTCGCCCGATTCGATGACTTTTAATCCCTCTTTACCGCTGGTGGCCACCCGGCATGTATAGCCAACCTTTTGCAATGCCTCCGCGGTGGCGTTGGCGTGGTCTTCCTTATCGTCGATAACGAGAATAACCGTATGATCTATCATGGCTTAATCAACCGTTAAATGTATGGGCAGCGTTATGGAAAAATTGGTGCCTTTTCCTTCTTCACTTTGCACCGAGATTGTCCCCTTGTGTTCTTCAATAATGCGTTTTGTTGTCGGCAGTCCCAGCCCCGTTCCCGCAGTTTTCGTGGAAAAATACGCCTGAAATATTTTATCAACGTCTTCTTTACGGATGCCGGTTCCCGTGTCCGTTATGTCTATTTGCACCAGTTCCTTATTGCTGCGCGTGCGGATCATCAGCTCGCCGCCGTTTTCCATGGCCTGTTCCGCGTTAATAATGAGGTTTAAGAGCGCCTGCTTTATTAAATTGCCGTCAATGCGGCAACGGGGGATGTCCGAATCGTAGCTTTTCAACACCACAATGTTTTTTTGTTTTATTTCCGGGCTAACAAAATCAATCAGTTCATCGATTACCTCGTTGATGTCGAGGTATTGAAGCTCCAGTTTTTGCCCTTTTGCAAACCGCAGAAAATCGTTTAATATTTCCTCCAGCCGCAGGATCTCTTTTTGCAAGGCCTGTATCTTTGTCCGGGACCTTTTGCTGTTTTCCCCCGACATTTCATCAATATCTTCCTTGAGAAGCTGGAGGTTGATACTGAGGGTGCTTAACGGGTTCTTGATTTCATGAGCCAACCCGCCTGCCAGTGTGCCGACAAAGGCCAATCGCTCGGAATTCATGGCTCGTTTTTCCAGTTTCCGGGTCTTTTCAACGGCGCTTCGCACGTAAAATAAAATGGCAGGGATAAAGATAACAATGGCAATTACCGCACCGATAAAATACGAAATCACGTTTATCCAACCAAAAAAAAGAGCCAGGAAGCGAGTCACATGCGCCGTCTTCCTGGCTCAATGATGTTGATTATATATTGTTTTAGGAAGTGACGCGCGTCACTTTTTGAGCCTGCAAGCCCTTTGCCCCTTCTACGACGTCGAACTCTACCGCTTCCCCGTCTTCCAACGTCTTGAATCCGTCACCAGCAATGCTCGAATCTGCTCGATGAACCCGAAGCCCTTTTTCGCGTCAAACCACTTTACCTTGCCTGCTGCCATATACCTTGCTCTCCTATTTGAATAATTACAACACAAACCTATTCAGACATAAACAACCACGTGTTTTTACCCTTTATGCCTTTTCAATCCTCCCAATAAGATCAAAAGATAGTAACGGTTCACCCCCAACGCGGTAAACGCCGGGGTTGCAAAGATGGGAACAGAGGATAAACGGAAGGCCGCACCGGCGCCCCCCGCTATCTTTCGTTCCTCTACGCACTTTGTATCCTTTGTGTCCTTTAGTTCTAGAGTTCAGGCTTAGACTATCGCTTGCGTCACTGAAACGGTTACAAAAGAGGTACATGCTTGAATTATGCCTTCTCCATATCTTTGAGGGCAGCTTTTCTGCTTAGTTTAACTCTTTTTTGATCATCAATGCCAATTACCTTTATCATAATCTCCTGACCCACCTGTACCACGTCTTCAACCTTTTCTACGCGGGTGTCCGATATCTCAGAGATATGTACCAATCCGTCGTGTCCCGGGAAGATTTCAACGAATGCCCCGTACTCCTTTATGGAAAGCACCTTTCCCGTGTATATCTTTCCGACCTGCACCTCTTCCGTCATACGTTCGATCCATATCTTTGCCCTATCTACGGAGGCAGCAAGCGCCGAAGAGATAAACACCGTACCGTCGTCTTCAATCTCTATCTTTGCGCCCGTTTCTTCCTGTATCTTCTTGATGTTTTTCCCGCCCGGCCCGATAACCATACCTATTTTTTCGGGATTGATTTTGATCTGAACCAGTTTCGGTGCATATACAGATATCTGATCTCTCGGCCTTTCAATTACCCTTGCAAGTTCGGCGAGTATTAACAATCGACCTTCCTTTGCCTGCTTGAGGGCGTCGCGCATAATTTTTTCCGTTATGCCGCTGATTTTGATGTCCATTTGCAATGCCGTAACGCCATTTTTCGTCCCTGCGACCTTAAAATCCATATCGCCAAGGTGGTCTTCGGTCCCCAGGATATCAGACAAGATGCAAACACTATCACCTTCTTTGACCAAACCCATGGCAATGCCAGCTACCGGCTCGGTTATAGGAACTCCTGCATCCATCATGGACAGTGTTCCGCCGCAGACCGTAGCCATTGATGATGAGCCATTTGACTCCATGACATCGGACACGATCCTTATGGTATAAGGGAATTTGCCTGGAGCCGGCAATACGGCCTCAAGCGACCTCTCGGCCAGCGCGCCATGCCCGATTTCTCGTCTGCCCGGCCCGCGCAAGGGCTTTACCTCGCCTACGCAAAATGGGGGGAAGTTATAATCCAGCATAAATTTCTTAGAATATTCATCTTCAAGGGTATCTATTTTCTGTTCATCCGAGGTGGTGCCAAGCGTGGTCACCACAAGCGCCTGGGTTTCACCCCTGGTGAATAGTGCAGACCCGTGCGTTCTTGGCAGTAATCCCACCTCGCAGGTAATCGGCCTGATACCGGTGAGTCCGCGCCCATCGGGCCTTTTCCCCTCGTGTATAATTTGTTCACGAACAACGGTGGTCTCAATCCTTTCAAAGATAGCCTTTATGGCCCTCTTGGTAGGAGAGCCTTCCGCATCGGTGCAATATTCGGCGATAATCCGCTTTACTATTTCGCTCAAGGCGTTTTTGCGCTCTTCTTTTCCCGGTGTGAGGTTCTTTGCGCCTATTTCTGCCTGGTATTTGTTCTTAATTGCCTCCAGGAGCTTCATATCGACCTTCAAAGGAGGGATCAGTTGTTTTTCTTTCCTGCATTTTACCAGAAGTTCTTTCTGAAGCTGGACAATCTCCTTGATGAAAGTATGTCCGAACATTATAGCATCCACCATTCTCTCTTCAGGAACTTCTTTGCTCGAAGATTCAACCATGGTAATGGCCTCTTCGGTTCCTGAAATGACAAGGTCTATGGTGCTTTTGGAAAGTTCTTCGTGGGTTGGATTAATAACAAAGGAGCCGTCTATCTGACCGACCCTTACAGAGCCTGTAGGCCCCTGGAATGGTATGCTGGAAACCGTTAAGGCAGCAGATGCAGCAATCATAGCAAGGATGTCCGGATCGTTCTCCTTATCTGCAGAAAGCACCATCGACATAACCTGTACTTCGCGAACATACGTTTCCGGAAAGAGGGGTCTGATAGGACGGTCTATTAACCGCATGGTTAATATTTCTTTTGAGGTAGGTCTTCCTTCTCGCTTGAAAAAGCCACCCGGGAATTTACCGGTAGCGTACATCTTCTCACGGTAATCGATCGTCAGAGGGAAAAAGTCAGCGTCTTCTTTCTCTTCAGGCGAAGACACGGCCGCCGCCAGAACCATCGTATCCCCATATTGCACCAACGCGGCGCCATCCGCCTGTTTCGCTATTTTACCTACTTCTATGCTTAGCACTCTTTTGCCGATCAGCTTTTCAACTTTACAATACACCATTCTCTCCCCCTCCCGCCTTGTTCATTTATCAACATTTTGCCTTTGACCAGCAAAAAGAATGAATCTATTAAATTTTTATCCATTTTTAGGTTTTTCTATAAAACTCCTCCACAATACTGGTTTACTTTCGTATACCAAGTTTGGCTATAAGCGTTTTATACCTCATTACGTCGTTATTTGACAAATATTTAAGCAACGCCGACCTATGGCCGACCATCTTAAGCAGTCCCCTGCGCGACGTGTGGTCTTTTTTATGCTCTTTCAGATGACCGCTTAAATGATTGATTCTCTCTGTCAACAACGCGACCTGTACCTCTGGGGAACCGGTATCGCTTTCATGAATTCTGAGGTCATGAATTAGCCTCTCTTTTACGTCTTTAGTCATCACCATAATAATAATTCCTTAACTCATAAAATAACCCATTCAATGTTGCAATCAACACTGATACAACAATATACTATCCTCTTTGCTCAGAACATTTAATGTTTTAATATAGCAAAGCTTCATGAATCTTTGCAACAAAAAAATTTAGTAGTGGTTCAGGTGGTGTATAAAAATGTCGGTCGGGAATGAATACGGACTGAAATGAATGAAGGGTTATACTGAGAGCAGGCACAATTTGAACTTTTGAAAGTGCCGAAAAATGCCAAACAACCCTTGCCTATGGTAGGACTTTAGCCTTTTGGATTGTTCAGTTTATGCCCGTTGACAGTATATTTGAAGCTTAAAAAAGCACTTTTTTCGCAAAATGGCACTTTTTCAGCGAAACCAATAGTCCAGAGGCGTCCCCACAACTTTCTTAGATATTTGTTTCAGTGATGCTTAGGATGTTTTCTGGTTTCGCTAACAACAAACCACACACCGAAAAGTATTACGGCTGTTGTGGCTATTACCCAAATCTGTCATTGTAGACCTCCCTTATCTAAAAAGAAGGCTACTAAAAAAGTTGCGATTGAAAAGACCATACCTATTACAAGAATCCATGACGGTATAGGATTCGTTGAAATGAATTAACTTAATACAATCGCAACAAAAGACCACTTGCGAATATCAAATAGTTATTTACAGACCTTCTTTGCCTGTTTTTGTCCTTTTGGCGTTCCTTTGATATTTCTTTGTTCTATCAGTATTTTCAAGGCATTCAAAGGGATTTAATCCTTGTGTGGCTTTATGTGTTTTGATATACTTTTACCACAAGGTACGACGAGAGTACGACATGAAAACCTGTCAGGAAAAGAATGTTTTTTGCCTTGGAGGGGATAGTGAAGGTGTTTTGCTTCAGACGGAAATGGAATTTCCCGGTGGAAATCCTTTAAGATGCACTTATAACGGAGAGGAAACAAATGAGAAGCATCTTTATAGCAACGACCTTGAAACGGTTTAGTATTTTCAAATATGGAAAGGTATTGTTTTTGTTTGTTTTGATGTCGGCATGTTTCGCGTCATCTCTTACTGCAGGTCAAGTGGGTCAGGCATCCTTGCCTGACATTACAGAGACAAGCGGGGTCGCTTCTCCTACCAAGGAAGAGCTAATCACAAAAACCAAAACGCTCCAAATGCCCTTCATCGCCAATAACGGGCAGGTGGATGAGCAGGTACGCTTCTATGCAAAGACCTTTGGCGGCACGGTGTTTGTAACGAAGGACGGGGAGATTGTGTATTCCTTGCCGGAAGGCCGGGGGGAGGATAAGCAGGGGAGCAGAGGGGCGGGGCGGCATGGACAAGCTCCGCTTGTCCGTGCAGACGCTGAATTGGTAGTTGCACATGTATATTCGCCTTTTTTACACGCTGGTAATGCCAATTGTCTACCGGATCGCGTTTTTTCAAAATCACTAATAGCCGCATATCTCCCCGGATTGCAAAAAGGCACGGGCAATCCACAATCCGAACGCCAAAATCCCAAAACCCCCATAAGGGGCGTCGCCCTCAAAGAGACCATAGTAGGCGCAAAGATCGGTGGGATAACGGGCGAACAACCTGCTGTTACCACGGTCAACTACTTCACGGGTAACGACAAGTCGAAATGGAAGACGAACGTCTCCACCTATAAAAGGGTAAACCTGGGAGAGGTCTACAAGGGGATAGAACTGAGCCTCAAGGCATACAGTGACAACGTGGAAAAGCTCTTCTGCGTAAAGCCGGGCGCAAGTCCTGAGCTTATAAAAGTACAGCTTGACGGCAGTAAATCTCTGCGGGTAAATCAGGAAGGTCAACTAGAAGCGGATACGGAGCTGGGCCTGGTGAAATTCACCAAGCCAATAGCCTATCAGGAAATCGATGGGAAGCGGGTGGGGGTGGATGTTGAATACCGCCTTTCAAATCCAAAATCCGAAATCAAAAATCGGAATACTGTTTCACCATTGCCTCCTACGACAAAACAAAAGACCTCATCATCGACCCCTTGCTGGCATCCACGTTCCTGGGTGGGTCTCATTATGATGAGGGTCAATCTATTACCCTCGACACCAGCGGGAACGTATATGTGGCGGGATGGACTTGGTCAACAGACTTTCCGACGACGAGCGGTGCGTATGATACCTCTTTTAATGGTGGTGATGGTGATGTCTTTATCTCGAAGCTGAACAGTGGATTAACGAGCCTGCTGGCATCCACGTACCTGGGCGGGTCTGGTAATGATAAGGGTCATGCTCTCGCCCTCGACACCAGCGGGAATGTATATGTGACGGGAAGTACTGTTTCATCTGACTTTCCGACGACGAGCGGTGCGTATGATACCTCTTACAATGGTGGTGGTGCTTATTGGGGTGATCTCTTTGTCTCGAAGCTGGACAGTGGATTAACGAGCCTGCTGGCATCCACGTACCTGGGCGGGGCTGGTATCGATTTGGGTAATTCTCTCGCCCTCGACACCAGCGGAAACGTATATGTGACGGGGGAGACTCGGTCACCAGACTTTTCGACGACGAGCGGGGCGTATGATACCTCTTTTAATGATGGTGATGGTGATGGTGATGTCTTTGTCCCGAAGCTGAACAGTGGATTAACGAGCCTGCTGGCATCCACGTTCCTGGGCGGGGCTAGTTTTGAGTATGGTTGGTCTCTCGCACTTAACACCAGTGGGAACGTATATGTGACGGGGTGGACTGATTCATCTGACTTTCCGATGACGAGCGGTGCGTATGATACCTCTTCTAATGGTTATGGTGATGTCTTTATCTCGACGCTGAACAGTGGATTAACGAACCTGCTGGCATCCACGTACCTGGGCGGGTATGGTTTTGATGAGGGGCGCTCTCTCACCCTCGACACAAGCGGGAACGTATATGTGACGGGGATGACTGGGTCAACAGACTTTCCGACGACAAGCGGGGCGTATGATACCTCTGATAATAATGCTGCTGATGTCTTTGTCTCGAAGCTGAATAGTGGATTAACGATCCTGCTGGCATCCACATTCCTGGCTGGGGGGGATTGTGATTCTCGCTCTCTCTCCCTCGACACAAGCGGGAACGTATATGTGATGGGGTTTACTAATAAAGCAGACTTTCCGACGACGAACGGGGCGTATGATACCATTTTTAATGGTTATTGGGATGTCTTTGTTTCGAAGCTGGATAGTGGATTAATGAGCCTGCTGGCATCCACGTACCTGGGCGGGTCTGCTTTTGATTTTGGTAATTCTCTTGCCCTCGACACCAGCGGGAACGTATATGTGACGGGAATGACTTATTCAGCAGACTTTCCGACGACGAACGGGGCGTATGATACCGCTTGTGGTTATTATTATGCTGATGTCTTTGTCTCGAAGCTGGACGGTAATCTTTCCGCTGATATCTACTGCACCTATTCCATCTCACCCACCAGCAAATCTTTCAGTAAAAGCGGCGGTAGCGGCAGTGTCAAGGTTAAGACGTCGTCCGATTGCAGTAGGACGGCAGTGAGCAACGCAGCATGGATAACCGTCACCTCAGGCAGCAGCGGCACGGGGAAGGGTATGGTTGCCTACTCGGTATCGGCTAATACCGGCAGCGCACGCACGGGCACCTTGACCATTGCAGGAAAGACCTTTACGGTTAAGCAGGCACGAGGAAAAAGATAAGCACGTCTGCGATGTTATGGTAAGCACAATCCTCCGGTTCGGGCGACAAGCCTGAACCGGAGGGTAGTAAGATGTAGGGCGAGGCTTTCGCCTTGCCCTTGGAACGTGTGATTGGGCGCAAGCACGCGTATGTGTGTGTGCAAAGCCCAACGATATGGCAGTGCATGCGGCAAACCTAAAGGTTCGCCCTACGGGAACAACAAATTTTTCACGGCTAATGAGTTGCGCCCATCCCGCCCGTCCTTTTCACCCCGATTCATCCATGTCAACATCGCAGATCGCCTCTTTTATAAAGTATCTATTTTGTATTTGATTCGTGCATACACGGTACATGCAATTCATTTGTGACTTACCAAGGTGTTTCATCGGATTGTGGAGCGTGGGCAATTGAGCAATGAGGCACGAAACCCAACCTTTTTTGAATCCCTGGCAGGCTACTTTTTAAAAAGAAAATTGCCAGCAGCGGCAGAGATAACATGGTAAAATGGAGAAAACGTTATGGAGGTGAGATTATATGTCAACAATGAAAGAGTCTGTAATATCAATCGAAAAAATATGCATGAAAATTCTACCTTAGTGGATATCATGAAATCCCTACACTTTTGGATAAAACAATCCCACCTGCCACCACGCCTTGAAATTGACCTTGCATTAACGGCAGCAATATGTTATGATTCGTGGATATTTTGTTAGGAATACCCCTATGGACGTTATTGCGAAAAACAGGAAGGCATATTTCCAATATGAAATCCTTGAGAAACTTGAAGCTGGAATTGTGCTTACGGGAACGGAGGTTAAGTCGGTAAGAAACCGTGACGTCAGTATAAACGAAAGCTTTGCCACCATCCACCAGGGTGAGGTTTTTCTCTACGAAATGCATATTGGGCAATATAAACAGGGAAACAGAGAAAACCACGAACCGAAAAGGGTTCGAAAACTTCTTTTAAATAGAAAAGAGATTGATAAAATTGCAGGAAAGATCAAGCTGAAGGGCTGCACCTTGATCCCGTTATCCCTTTATTTCAAAGAAGGTTTAGTAAAGGTTGAAATCTCGCTCGCACGGGGAAAAACAACCGTTGACAAACGTGACGATATTAAAAAACGCACTGTTGAAAGGGAGATTCAACGAATGACCCAATAGTTTTTTCAGTCAGCGGGCGTAGATTATGTTCTTTCCATAAGTTTATCACTCATTTTGCTATACCTTGCATCATTAAATCCACTAAAGAATCTATTGAAAGGGAGTATATGCCTTCTGCAAGGATATTGATTGTAGAGGATGAAAGGCAAACAGTCGATGAGTTAAGAGATTTATTCGAGCTGTATGGTTACGAGACGGAAGTTGCCCTCAATAAACAGGTTGCAATAACGATCCTTCAGGAAAGAAGTATGGACATTGCCATCGTAAGCACCTTGGTGCAGGGCGTTCCCGGCACGGAAATCTTGCACGAAATAAAAAAGTATTATGCAACGATGCCCATTATCATGATCAGTGACCAGAAGCTCAAACGTGCTGAAACCTCTTCCTTAAAAGCGGGCGCGACAGTCTTCCTTTTAAAACCACTGGACCATACAACGATCTTGCAAACAATAGAGGATATCCTGGTGGCCCCCGTAGCCTTAACCATGCAAAAGAAAACTAAACTATACTCAAAAAGCAGGAAATAAACTGCCTTCTTGTCAGCAAGCCGTATGAATCTACACAAATTTACCGCACCTCTCTATTTTTTTACAGCATTATTCCTTGCTTTAGGCCAGTTGCTTACCATATCGTTAACGACGATGGCATCAGACCAGACAACGCTCGAAGAAAGCTTAACGGCCGTAATCCAAAGCCCCCTCCTGAAAAAAATGTCTTACGGTATTAACGTTGTTTGCCTTGGCAACAACACACCTATTTTTAACTACCGGGGCGGGGAATTGTTTGGTGTCGCATCGAATATGAAGCTGCTGACTACCGCCGCCGCCCTGGAATATCTGGGTTCCAATTTCGAGTACAAAACCTACGTAACGGCAAATGGCACAATAACCCCTTCGGGCGAGCTACTTGGAAATATTGTTATCAAAGGAAGCGGCGACCCCAATTTCTCAGGCAGATTTTACCAGGGAAAAACTACCACTGTCCCGGAGGCGTGGGCAGCCGCCGTGGCGGGCAGGGGTATCCGCAGGATAAGTGGGGATATCGTAGCAGACGATACCGTCTTCGACCGTAATTACACCAATCCGAACTGGCCGGTAAACCAATTGTCCCAATGGTACTGCGCCCCAAGCTGCGGGTTGTCTTTTAATGACAATTGTGTTGATATAACGGTACTCCCAAGCAAAAAAACGGGCGACACGGTTTCTCTCCTGGTAGAGCCGAATACGGCATATATCACTATCGTTAATACTTGCACCTACACGGCCAACAAAAAAGAGCATGGTTACTCGCTGTACCGGAAGCCGGGAACAAATCAAATATCTGTTAAGGGCAAGTTCTGGATTAATGCCATGCCTGAAAAACAGTGGGTGACGATTCACAACCCGGCGCTATATCTTGCTACGGTTTTTAAGGAAGCCTTGGTGGGAAAGGGCATCACCGTCACCGGACACCCTCGGTTGATAAACGAGGGCGACCTTTCCGCGGTGAAAGGGGAAACGATTACCAGCGCCGTTTCTACAATGGAACAAACAGTGACCGTTACCAACAAAAACAGCCAAAATTTTTATGCCGAACAAATACTCAAAACGCTGGGCGCGCAGGTGCAGGGAAGCGGCACATTACAGGCTGGCCTTGTGGTCTTGAACAACTTTATGAAGAAACTGGGGTTTGACGTTCAGGAATATCAAATTATGGACGGCTGCGGCCTGTCGAAAGGCAACCGGCTTTCACCCAGCATGATCACGGCCATTCTTGCCTACATGAGTAAACACCCTGCTAAAAACGTATTTTACAACTCCTTGCCGTCGTCAGGCGTTGACGGAGGCTTGCAGCATCGGATCGTTTCCCCGAAATATAGGAACAAGGTACACGCAAAAACCGGTTATATCGCCGGAGTATCGGCGCTTTCCGGTTACGTCGATACCGCAACGGGTGATATCATTGTATTTTCTTTTTTAATCAACAATGTCAAGAGCCTTAGTGACGCGCGAAAAATACAGGACGACGTTTGCGCGGCCCTGGCTAATCATTACAACTGAATCTTTTATGAGTGAACACATAAAAAAAGTATATTCGCTTTATGCGTGGTGCTACGACTCCCTTTTTGGAAGGATTTTTGAACATGGGAGGTACACCGCTCTCCACATGATGGACGTGAAGTCCCACGAATCAATACTCGAAGTCGGCGTGGGGACGGGGCTATCGCTGCCCTTATATCCAAAGGACGTGCAGGTAACGGGCATTGATATCAGCCATGACATGCTGGCAAAGGCCAAGCGTAAGGTACAACACCACCGGCTGTCGAACGTCAGCCTGCACAACATGGACGCATTAACCATGTCTTTCCCAAACAGCACCTTTGACAAGGTCATTGCGTCGCACGTTATCACGGTAGTAGCGGAACCATTAAGGGCTTTGCACGAAATAATGAGGGTGACGAAGAAGGGTGGCGAAATCTTCCTGTTAAATTATGTCGGCTGCAACCATCCATTCGTCCACCACATAGAGAAATTTATTTCCCCGTATAGAGATAAACTCGGTTTGGGCAAGCACGTGGACCTGCACGAATTATTAAACAAGGTAGGTCTTTCCGTCTTAAGTGAACGGCGTGTCAACTTTTTGGACATGTGTAAACTGATACACTGCAAAAACACCCCCGACAACCCGCGACCTTAGACCGTAATTCCTCACAAGAGGGAAACTTCTACCTCGATTTGCTATTTTACCGGAATAAATACCTTGTTGAAAAAACTAAGCGGTTTGTGGGAAAAAAGCCTCGTCTACAGGGTATTTGTAAAACAATACAAACGGTATTTTATCATAGGCGCCTTGTCATTGATCGCCGTCGATATCATCAACATCTTTCCGCCCCTCATCATCAAAAAGGCATTAGACATCCTTTCAAAAGAGGCAGACCTTTCGAAAATCATCCTCCTTTCGATACTATTCCTCCTGCTGAGTTTTTTCCAGGCGGTGTGCCGGTACCTCTGGAGAATGAATTTCATCGGCACGTCCTTCCGTTGCGATTATGACATCCGTATGAAATTTTTCGGATATATCGAGACACTCTCCGGAAAGTTTTTCCAAAAATACAAGACGGGCGACCTCATGTCACGGGCAACCAACGATATTGGCGCCGTCCGGATGGCGGTTGGCCCTGGGTTATTGATCGGGCTGGACGCCATATTTTATTTCCTGGTCATACCGCCTATCATTATTTATCTGTCCCCGAAACTGTCCCTCTACACGTTTCTGCTCATGCTGCTGACGCCGCTGATTGCTTACAAAATTAAAAACGTCATCGACAAACGGTTCCACAGCGTTCAGGAGCAGTTTTCAAGGATCAGCGAAAAGGTGCAGGAGAATGCGTCCGGCATCCGCATTGTAAAATCATTTAACATGTCACAGCAGGAAAACACGGCGATGGAAGGGTTGTGCAAGAGTTTTATGCAAAAAAACCTCGCCCTGGCCACCCCCCAATCTTTGCTGGCGCCGGTATTCGAATTCATCACTTACATGGGTATCGTATTATTGCTCTTTGTAGGCGGGCGGATGGTGATTGAAGGGGCGATCACCCTGGGAACCCTCGTGGCCTTTCAGCGCTACATCTCCATGATGGTCTGGCCTATGACCGCATCGGGGTGGTGTTTGTCCCTCATGCAGCGAGGGGTGGCCTCCATGAAACGCATTGACGAGGTAATGGCAGAAAGTCCTGAAATTATCGTCAAACACGCCGGAAAACAGCAAAAGCCATTACGCGGTAAAATAGAATTCAGGGACATGCACTTTCGTTACCACAGCCAACAGGAATGGATTTTGAAGGGCATCAATGTGCAGATCAGCGCGGGGCAGCGTGTTGCCATTGTAGGACCCATCGGGTGCGGAAAATCAACCCTGGTAAGCCTGATTCCCCGTATATTGCCAATGGTAGACGGGAAACTCTTTATCGATGGAACGGATATTAACGAACTGGACATAAAGTCCTTGCGGCGGAATATCGGTTTTGTCCCGCAGGATACCTTCCTTTTTTCAGAAAAGATTGCCGACAACATATTATTTGGCGGAGAGGTGCGCGCCGGAAACGACAGGGCATTGAAATTCGCGCGCATGGCTGCCGTTAACAAGGAAATACAATCCCTCCCCGCTCAATTTGACAGCTATTTGGGCGAGCGGGGCATCAACCTTTCCGGCGGACAAAAACAACGCATCACCATTGCACGGGCGCTGGCCATAAACCCCACGATCATCATTCTGGATGATTGCCTTTCTGCCGTGGATGCCGGGATAGAGGGTGAGATTATGAAAAATATCCAGAAAGACTTCCCCGGAAGAACGCTGCTGGCCGTGACCCACAGATTGCCTGCCGTGAGGGACTTTGACATGATTTTAGTCCTTCAGAACGGCATGATCGTTGAAAAGGGCAAGCACGAACAACTCATGAGCCTCAACGGTCTCTACACCTCACTTTACACAAAGGAGGCGCTGGAGGAAAGGCTGGGGTAGCGCAGGCTTCCAGCCGGTATGCGCTATGTCTCCCCCCTTGCGAAGTGGGGAAAGAAATGGGTTCTTTGGTTGCGGTTATGCCGCGCCAGGAATATCGAACAAGGAATTTCAAATGATTATGAACTGGAAGGTGTTGGGCAACGCTTACGTTGATCCCAACCTCATTGACTTGTAATACTACGTACTTCTCTAAATATGGCGGAGAGGCCGGGATTCGAACCCGGGGTAGGGCTTTAGTCCCTACAACGGTTTAGCAAACCGTCGCTTTCAGCCGCTCAGCCACCTCTCCACTTAACTTATTTTACTTTTTTTATGGCGGAGGGAGTAGGATTCGAACCCACGGGAGGCTTTCGCCTCCAGCAGTTTTCAAGACTGCCGCCATAGACCACTCGGCCATCCCTCCTTACCTATTTTTAGCGCAATTTAGCGCGGTATACCTCAGTCTTTGGTTTCAAATTTCAAGCTTCGGATTTCGAGTTTCGGATTTCGAATTTCGAATTTCAAAGATTTTTAAAGGCTGTTTCCGCTGCCGCCGCAAACCTCGTCTAGTACCTTTTTAGCCACAAAAATGGGAACATTCCTTTGTGCTGCCACGGCTATCGCGTCGCTCGGTCTGGAATCTATCTCAACCGTGGCGCTATTGTGCAGCAGCACTATTTTTGCATAAAAGGTGTTATTTCTTAAGTCATTAATGAGAATCTTTACGATCCCCGCATTCAATCCTTCGATAATGTTGCCAATCAAGTCGTGCGTTAAAGGGCGTGGCGTGGTAATGCCTTTGACCGCCCTATCAATCGCCCACGCCTCGTTAAGCCCAATTACGATTGGAAAACTGCGCTCACCCTCGTTTTCCTTCAGGACAATCACCTGATGATCACTCGTCTCCGTTATCATAATCTTCGAGAGTTCCATACGAATCACATATCACCTCTCCGTAAATCGCTTTGCGACAGTTGATTGCCAATATACCAGGAGGAACCTTGGGCAAGCTAAAGCCAAATTCTAACACACCGACACCTTTTGTCAAATGTTTTTTGACGTTTGTCCGCTTCCTGCTAAAATAGTGCCATATCATTACATTGATGCAGCAAAAATAAGAAACTCTTGAAATCATTTACACCGGTTACGGGGAGGATGACATGCCACATCTGTTTAAACGCTCTTGCTGGTTGCCAATTCGGCGCTTATCGCGTTTCGCGCCCAAAGGCAGCATATCTGTTCTGGCGATTATCATACTATCACTCTGGATGGGGCGCCTTCCCTGTTATGGCGACGGGCAGGACGACCTCCTCTTACCCCTGTTCAGAGAAACCCAACAGGCGTCAGTATTCTATCTGGATAACGGCATGGAGGTTGTCCTGATAGAAAACCATGCTAGCCCAATGATTGCCGCAGTGGCCGTCGTCAAGACCGGCAGTTGCAACGAAGACGCCGCCGGCAACGGCTCAGCCCACTTCCTTGAACACCTGCTCTTCAACGGCACAAAGACACGCACACAGAAACAGCTTTACGACGAAATGGATTTCTACGGCGGCTACAATAACGCACACACCGGCACTGATTACACCAATTTTATGATACTCATGCCCAAAGAATTCATCGGCCAGGGCATGGATATCCAGGCAGACATGCTTTTCAACTCCACCTTGCCCGACGAAAAGTTTGAAAAGGAACGGGGCATTGTCATTGAAGAGATCGGCAAGGGCGCCGACCGGACGGGGCAGCAGGTCGATAATCACTTCTTAAGAACCTTTTTTGCCCACACCCCTTATGAACGCCCGGTGCTGGGAACGGTTTCCACCATTTCCAATTTAAAACGTGAAAAGGTGTGGGCATATTACCAAACCTGGTACGCGCCGAACAATATGACCTTGATGGTCATTGGAGATTTTATAACCCCTGAGATGGTAAAGCTGGTCAAGGCAAAGTACGGCCTATATCCGGCATCCGCCCTGCCGGAACGGAGGCACATAAACGTCGCCACGCCGCAAACACTGCGTATCATCCGCGCAAATGGCGTAGGAAAGTTCCCGGACGACAAGCAATACCTGAGCATGGGCTATCTCCTGCCGCCGCCCGCTTCCGACGATTTCCAGGCGCTGGTACTGCTTTCGGAATTTCTTGGGAGTAGAGAAAACTCCGTCCTCACGACGCTGTTCAAGCGGGAACAATATAAGGACATGGTCGATAGCATCGAATCAAGCATAGAGTTCAACCGCGATTTTTCCACCTTGCAAATATCGGCAGAGCTTCCCATGCACGCCTGTGTGGAGCGCGTGGTGGAACTGGTTGACGGGGCGGTAAAGGATATGTCCAAAAACCCGGTGCCTTCCGGCGAGCTACAATCCACGCTGATAGCCCGGGTAACGCAGGACATCTATTTGCAGGAAAATTTGCACTATTACGGTATGATGAAATCGGGTTATCTGGCCGCCGGCGGCTATGCCCTGCTGCGCAATTATCGGGACGGTTTAATGAAGGTGACGCCGCAGGATATTCAAAAAGCGGCTGAAAAACACCTCAGCGCCCGGTTCCCCGTCGTTACGCTGATGTCTCCCCCCGCAGAAAAAGAAGCGGAGGCCGGCGCAGAACGTACGCCAAATCACTATTACCAGGAGACGTTGAAAAACGGCCTGACCATAGTAGTAAAGGAAAACGACGACAGCCGGGTGATCGGCATACACCTGCTGGCAAAGGAACGCAGCCTGTGCGAAGGAAAAGAGCGGTGGGGTATGACTGAAATCTTGCAGCGGATGCTCCTGAACGGCCGCAGCGCAGAGGTATCTTTTTCACAGGAATTTGAATCTATCGGCGCAGAATTAAAGACACACGACGACCCTTCGATCCCTTTTGACGACTATTATCACACCCCACGTTTTGCTTATATCCGTTTAAAACTCATCGACACCTTTTTCGAAAAAGGGTTAAAACTGCTTTCTGAATTGATTTTGCAGCCCACCTTCACTGAGGAGTCATTCGCCGATGCGAAAAAAGAGGTTGCAGCACTTGCATCCCACGCGGAGACGAGCGCGCCAAAGACGGCGGAACGCATCTTTTACAACAACCTCTTTAAGGAAAACCCCGGTTTTGGATACCTGCTTGGGGACGCAAAACAACTGGAAGCCATTGAGTTGAAAGACATCCAGGACTTCTACCGGAAACTGTATAATCCCACCAACGTCGTGCTGGTCATCTCCGGCAACGTGCCGCTGGAAAAGGCGCAATTGCTGATCAAGCAACATTTCGGCGACAATTGGGGCGAAACGGGATGGCAGCCGCCCGCGTTTAAACCACAATTTCAACCACTCGGCACAATAATACGCCAAAAGGCAGGTAAGCAGCAGTCGCATATTTCCGTGGCAAACGTCTGCACGGTGGACGAAGGCGACCTGCCGGCACTCTACGTCCTGGAAAATATCTTCAATGACCGGCTGGCCTTCAATCTGCGTGAGAAGCAAGGGCTGGCCTACAGCCTTGGCATGTCATTCCACACCTACCATGGGGCGCAATGGTACCGCATTACGATGGGTACCCGTCCGGAAAACATTGAACGCGCCATAACCGGCATCAAAGAAGAACTCCACGCGATACGGAAGGCATCCTTTAGCGCGGAAGAAATACAGAAGGTAATCAACGCCATGATTGGACGCCGGGGTATGCGCAGGCTGGACCGGGTAAACCAGTCCTACTACATCAGCATGGCAACGTTGGACGGCAAACAGCCGGAGGCCGATGATGTGGAGGTTGAAAGGCTAAAGAAGGTAACACCGGCTGACGTGGAACGTCTCGCCCGCGCGGCGTTCAAAAACGAGAACTACTTAATCGTGGTCGTAGAGTAGCGTTTTTCTCTCTCGTAGCGCGGGGGTTCATCCCATAGGTGTTAAGTTAAGAAACCTATGAGAACCACCAAACCCTTGCTTTTGTTAGCCCTGAAGGGGCGAAATAGCTTAGCCCAGGGCGACGCCCTGGGGGATACGGAAAAACCAACAAGCCCTAAAAGGGCGTAATACGGAATTACACGTTACGTCGTAAAAAATAATTATCCATCTGCATCATCCGGTATAGATGGGTTCCATTCGTTTGACGTGCTGTGGTAGCCAAGAATAAAAAAGGAGAGACAGGTGAACTTTAGCAAATTCTTATGGAATTTTGATAAACATCTCGGTGGGGATTCTCATTATGTTTAAAAATATGCATGTTGGCGTTCGGATTGGTACCGTAGTTGGTTTTTTACTTTTCCTTTCTATTTCCGTATCCTTATTTATCATAAATCGTATGAATGCATTATCGAATCTTACCGAGATGCTCTATGAGCATCCGTTTACGGTTACAAGGGCGGTATTAACGACTAACGCTAATATCGTAAGAATGCACCGTTCCGTGAGAGATATTGTCCTTGCTCTGAGCCATACAGAGATAGCGAAGGATTCCGGCCTGATTGATTCATACGAAAAGGAGGTCTACAAGGACTTTACCGTTATTGACAACCGCTTTTTGGGTGATAAAAAACTGTACGAGTCCGCTCTCAATTTATTTGCCACGTGGAAACCAATCCGCGATGAGATCATTAGTTTATCGCTAAATGGCAAGAGGGAAGAGGCGATAGCAATGATTAAGGGTGTAGGCACCCCTCACATGGAAAAGCTATTTGGAGTCATGGAGAAACTTGAGGATTTTGCTAAAAATAAGGCGTTGGAATTCCACAACACCACCCTGACAACGAAGGAAAACGCAGCGAAACTTTCATATCTGATGATAGGCCTTGCCTGTTCCGGCGGTGTGGGACTCTCGTTGCTTCTCATTATTAAGCAGAATCAGGTGGAGACCGCTCTCAAAAACGCCGAGACCAAGTATCACACTCTTTTCGAAGGGTCTCCGGACGGGGTGGTCTTAATTGACGTTGCAAATAGCAGGTGGGAAGATTTTAACACAAAGGCATATCAACAGCTTGGTTACACAAAGGAAGAATTTGCCCATTTATCCATCTCCGATTTCGAGGCGATGGAATCCCCAATGGATACTCAACAGCATATCGCCAAATTGCTCGCCAAAGGCGCCGATATCTTAGAGACCATACACCGCACAAAAGACGGCGAACTAAGAAACGTCCAGGTAATAGCCAAGACGATACGCCTGGAAGGAAAACCATTTATACATGCCATTTTCCGCGACATTACCGATCAAAAGAAAAATGACTATCAGCTTCAGGAAAGCGAGGAATGCTTTCGCCGTCTCTTCGAGGAATCGCCCGTTGGTGTCGCCACGTATCGTGAAGATGGGCAATGCGTAATGGCTAACGAGGCCGTTGCGCACATCACTGGAGCAACGTGCGAACAACTATTACAGCAAAATTTCAGGAAAAGCGATACGTGGCTGCGCGCTGGCATAATGGAAGTCGCGCTCAAAGCGCTGAACACGGGGCTCACAGAACATTTCGAGGCCAACTTTCTTTTACCGTCCGGCACAAGAGTGGATATGGATTGCGATCTCGTCCCTATTAAGATTAACGGCAAACAACACCTGATGGTGTTCGGCAACGACGTAACCCACCTGCGCCAGGCGGAGATCAAGATGAAAGAGGCAAAAGATGCGGCGGAAAATGCAGCGAAAATCAAGAGCGAGTTCCTTTCGAGCATGAGCCATGAAATCCGCACCCCGCTGAACGCCATCATCGGGCTTACGCGGCTGGCGCTCGATACGGAGTTGAACCGCAAACAGACCGATTATCTGCGGAAGATTCTAACCTCCTCAATGTCTTTGCTCAATATCATTAACGACATCCTTGATTTTTCCAAGATCGAGGCGAACAGGCTTAAAATTGAAAACATCGATATCATCCTTGAAGAAACCCTGGAAAACACCATGAGCCTGTTTGTAGTAAAGGCCGAAGAAAAAGGACTGAAGATATCCTGCGAGGTGGACAAAGACGTTCCCGCAGTCATCACCGGCGACCCTTACAGGCTCGGTCAGGTGCTCAACAATGTCATTGGCAACGCGGTTAAATTCACCGAGAAGGGGGAAATCCATCTTAAGGTGGAGACGGCTGAGCGCTCGGAGAAGTCGTGCGTTCTTAGATTTACGGTCAAGGACACCGGTATCGGCATTTCCAGCGAGCAGATAAAAATACTGTTTACCCCATTCCAGCAGGCGGACGGTTCTATAAGCAGAAAATATGGTGGAACCGGACTTGGATTAACGATCAGTAAGAAACTGGTCAATTTGATGGGAGGAGACATTTCCGTATCCAGCGAGTCGGGCAAGGGAAGCACGTTCGTCTTCACCGTAAGATTTGGCACCTCAATATCACAAGACTTAAAGGGTGATTTCGTAAATCTGCATGCGATGAAGACCTTGGTGGTGGACGATAGTCCGACGTCGCTGGAAGTGCTGAATAATTTTCTTGAAAGCTGGAAATTTGACGTTACGTTGTGTATGTCCGGAGAGGAGTGCTTACGCCAGTTGGAACTGGCCGATAAGGCAGAAAAGCCTTTCCAGCTTCTACTCCTTGATTGGATTATGCCTAATATGACGGGGCTGGAGGTCGCAATGAAAATAAAAGAAAACGTTTCACAGGGGCGGTTAACCATCTCGCCTACGGTGATAATGATAACAGGGTACGGTCAGTATCAGTTTCAGGGGGAGGCGGTGGACGTCAAGTTGGACGCCGTGCTGACCAAGCCCTTAAGGGCGTCAAAACTGTACAACACGATCTTGCGTTTGCAACAACCAGGCATTCGCAAATTCGTTACATGCCCTTTTCTTGAAGACACCCTCTGCCAGTCCACAAAATCGATCCAGGGCGCCAGGATATTGCTTGTCGAGGATAACGATATAAATCAGCAGGTGGCGTTCGAAATGCTTTCAAAAACGGGGTTTAACGTTGTTGTCGCAAACAACGGATATGAGGCCTTGAAGATGGTAGAAAACGAAGCCTTCAACGGGATTTTAATGGACCTGCAAATGCCCGGCATGGATGGATATCAAACCACCTCTCTCATTCGGGCAAAACCCGACTGCAAGGATATCCCCATTATTGCAATGTCCGCCGCCGTCATGGAGGAGGATAAGCAGAAATGCCTCTCCGTGGGTATGGTTGACCACGTCGCCAAACCGATAATGCCTGAGGCGCTTGTCGGGGCATTGTTAAAATGGGTAAAGCCGGCCAAGCAAGGGTTTGTGGCGACGTCACCAGACGCATTACCTGCATCAGAAGCATACGATGTTCCTCTCAATCTACCAGACTTCAACCTTTGGGGAGCGATAAAACGAATCGGTGGCAACAAAAAACTGTTATGCACGTTGCTGCACCAGTTTTCCGATGATTATTCTTCGGTGATTGAGCGGCTTGATACCCTGTCCCAAGCGGGTGACGTAAATGGGACGCTCATGGTTTTACATAGCTTGAGAGGCGTCTCCGGCACTTTGGGCATGTCGTTGGTATATGATCATGCCGTACAACTGGAGAATCGTGTAAAAGCCGGGGAATTCCCTGTTTCGCTTGACATGCTTAAGCATGCGCTTCAGGAAGCCTTGATAACCATTGCTCAGGTGGTCGAAAAACCGGAAGAGCCAATAAACCAACATGCGGAATACAACCATGAAGACGTGACCCACCGCCTGAACGAACTGGCTTCATCCCTTAAAAAGTATAAAGTTTATCCCAAAGAATCGCTGATCGAACTGACGTCCCGGCTAGCTACAAAAGTAGACGCCGAATTATTATCAAAACTTGGCAAACACATAGATAATTTTAATTATAAGGGCGCGCTGGAAGCCGTTTACGAGATTGCGGGCAATCTGAATGTTACGGTGAATTTGTAAGGTTTCTTTGTAACAGTTTACCGCAGAGGGCGCAGAGAACGCAGAGGGATAAAGGGATAGTTACGTTTATAGACAATTGCGAACTAATCAATAATTGGTGAACCAACCGTATAATTCAAGACGGAAATTGATATTCATAGAATAGGGGTGGTTGAAGCGGTGAACAAGTCCAGTCCACTCCCCTATCCCCCCCGCCAGAGGGGGACACGTGGAAGGCAACACAAACAAGGGTTTCATGGTGATTGTTGATTTATTAACGTAACACTGTGCTGGTTCACCGTGAATTGGAATTTTCAAATCAAAACTAAGCTACTAAAGGATGGGGCTTTGCCCCAGACCCCAGGGTTTGTTTTAGGCATTAC
>JACVXV010000179.1 GCA_015661205.1 Candidatus Brocadiaceae bacterium | reverse complement strand
GCATGATTTATTATGTGAGGAAAATGCTTCGCCCCTACGGTTGCCCGTTCACACGCTCTGTGCCCAACAGCAATCGGAGAAATCGAGACCAGCCTTTTTATAACGCCTGTATTTTTTCGTAAAGCAGAAGCCCTGTGTGGTGAAATATGTGGGCCGATAAAAATACAGATAGAAGGGTTTAGGCCAATAGATAACAGATGTGTTGTTTATTACTACAGCCAGATAGATCGGGCAAGACTATAGCCGTTTAGGGCTTGTCGGTGAAAATGGTGTTTGTGCTTGACTTGTGGTAGGGTTTTTGGTGAAGTGGAGAAGATTTGTTAATAATATAGTTAGGTCTCGAAGAATATATACAAAAAAACGTATAGGTAATTGGTGCAACAATGAAACAGTCAGGCTGGTGGCAAAGTATGAAAGTTGCGGTTGTTAAAGATACTATAAGAAAAATCGGTGGTGCAGACCATAACAAGTACATTGCAGAAGGAATAAATCCTCACAAGGAAACCAACATTGCCCCATCGACGTTCCTACAAAAATTCGATGTTACGTTGCAAGAGCAAATCTTAAATCGTTACACAGAAGTAGAAAATCTCCTGAGAAAGCACCTTGGAGAACCATTTTTCTCTCAATCAGGCTTCATACTCTATCAGGGGAATTGTACGGAATTATTAGATCGCCTGCTCAAAAGCAATGTTCGCATCGAGTTAACCGTAACTTCCCCGCCGTACAACATTGGAAAGGAGTATGAGCATCCACTTTCAGTTGAAGAATACGTTTCATGGTGTTCTTACTGGATGGAACAGATTTACCGTATTACTACTGATAATGGCGCGTTTTGGTTGAATGTCGGTTATCTCGAAATGCCAGGAAAAGGGTTATGTGTTCCCATACCATATCTTCTTTGGAATAAATCACCATTCTATCTATTGCAGGAAGTTGTCTGGACTTACGGAGCAGGCGTATCCGCCAAGCGACGCCTGAGCCCAAGAAATGAAAAATGGCTCTTCTACGTGAGGGACATCCAGAATTATACCTTTAATATAGACGACATACGTGACCCGAACGTAAAGTATCCAAACCAAAAGAAAAACGGTAAATTCAGATGCAATCCTTTAGGAAAAAATCCATCTGACGTCTGGGAATTCTCCAAAGTGACAACGGGTAAAAACAGAAGTTCGAAAGAAAGAACCGGACATCCTGCACAATTCCCTCTGGAAGTTATTGAGCGAGTAGTTAAGGCGTCTTCAAACCCAACAAACATAGTCTTAGATCCATTTGCCGGTTCGTGTTCTTCCGGTATTGCAGCCACAGGGCTTGGGCGCATATTTGTTGGATTCGAAATGAGACATGACTACTGTCAGTTAGCTGTTGAGAGATTCACAAAATTCCAGGAATTACGCCGATATACTCAAAGACAAAAAACACTCTTTTAGGTGTGTTTATAAATTTCTATCAGCTTGTAGCTCTCAACATCAGGGGAGAGACGAGACTGTTGTCCTGTAGCAGCTTTTTGACCAATCCAATCTGTCGAATCAAGCCATCCGAAACGGACAAGTAGAATGTTTGGCTTTTTTACATCAGCAGAAAACTTTTGGAAGTTGACTGCTAAGTAGTAACCTGTTTTCGCCTTCTTGTTTGTTGTGGATGCTTGAGCATAGCTCCTATTGCCAAAAATATGGTTTGGGTTAGAAGATGTTTTTACTTCAATAGAAAACCTGTCATCTGGAATATAAACCACATCCTTGTCTTTAGAAGAACGTTCACCGCACCACAACTTTGGGTTGCGGGATGCGAGTTCAAGATGGATTAGTTCGTGGAGAAAGAATCCCATGATCTGTGGTTTTGGGAAGATATCCTTACCGATGTGGAACGCTTTGGTACCTAATCTGGATGCGAATATGGACTCCCACGCCGCCAAAACAACCTCGACAATCTCTGCGGGTTTTAGAGGATGCTCGTTGATAAGCCTGCGTGTTACGTTAAGCCATTTTTTTGGAGGTATATCTTTGTACGGGGAGACTATCAAGAAATATTCTCCATTAGGTCAGATGGTTTTACTTTAAGAGAACGGGCGATCTGTACGATGTTGACGAGACTTATATTCCGTTCTCCTCGCTCAACAGCGCCCACGTAGGTTCGGTGGAGTCCACAAGCCTCAGCAAGTTCCTCCTGCGACCACCCCACCTGTTTGCGGAAAGTACGAATGCGCTCCCCCAATTTCTTTTTTGGATTCTTACTCATTCAAATACAATACTAAATATGTTGCCTATGAGTCTACAGACTATAAGTAGCATTTATTTCAAAACCCCCTTTTGGGTTGTGTCCTTTTAACAGGGTAAAAACACAAGTTGTCACAGCAAAGGCGGCAAAACACCGGTATCGAAAAGGGATTTATACAGATTGGGCAAAGCCGTAGCGGTTTAGGACATGTCGGCGTAAATGCTGTTTGTGCTTGACTTGTGGTAGGGTTTTTGGTGAAGTGAAGAAAATTGGTTAATAACTTGTTCGGCTTCAAAGGAGGGCGCATATGACAGACATAGCGGGCGATTGGGCTGGAAAGATGTTAGGCACAAATAATGCGGATATTTTCGTCGAAATTGTACAATCTCAGCAGAATTTGACCGGAACAGTTAGCGTAAACGATCCGAAGTACGGATCAGCCGTCTACAAGTACAAGGGGATATTACAAGGCCATCTGTTAAACTTGGAAATAGACCCACCACATATTGTCAACGGAGTAGTTCAAACTAAAGGTGATAGCTTAGATCGTGGCTTAGTCACTGGAACACTGGTCGATACAAAACGCATAGAAGGAAAGTGGAAGTTCAGTATCGGAACTGCAGGAACATTCTGGATAAGACGTGCCGACTCTCTGATAGAAACGACGTTAAAGTGTGAATTACTTCTAACAACGAATGTGGCCTTCGTTATGATGAGTATCTCAGCCGACGATCCAAATCTAGAAGATTCTCTTAACGCTATAAAAAGAGCCACGACACGACATGGTATTGAGGCTATTCGTGTTGACGAAATTGAGCACTCAAAAAAAATTACGGACGTAATCTTGGAGAAACTGAGGGTGTCGCGGTTTCTTGTCTGCGATATTTCCACCGAGAGGCCAAACGTTTACTATGAATTAGGATTTGCTCACGGTATTGGTAAAGAAGTTATCTTGGTTGCACGCGAAGGAACTACCCTACACTTTGACATAAAGGACTACAACGTTATTTTCTACAAAAGCTACTCCGAACTCGAAGATCGGGTAGCCAAAAGAATTGGCGAGGCTATTGTCGCCCAACCCAGCGGTCAGTCTGGAATTGTACGGTAAAGGTTGGGGTTGAGGTTGAGGTTGGGGTTCACTTACGTTCAACCCAACCTACTCTACTACATTACGACGTTATTACTGGAAAGGATACTCCTGCTATGCAGCCAGATGATCACAAGAAACCATTGATATTCATAAGCTACGACACTCGGGATATTGAAATTGTGAATGCAATTGACAGTATTTTGAAAAGGATTTTCAGCGACAGAGTAAGAACATTTATTGCTAAACGTGACATTAAGGCGGGTGATGATGCTTTTAAGAAAATGCTGCATGGTAACCTGTCAAAAAGTTCGGTCATCCTTGCTGTCTGTACGAAGCGTTCAATTACTTCCCCGTGGTTGTGGTTTGAGTCTGGCGCCGGCTTTGGCAGTAGTTTGTTGATTCCGATATGGGCTGGCATTAAGCCTCAAGAATTTAAGGAACCAATGAAAATATTTCAAGGCAAAAGCATAGAAGATAAAGCAGAAATGGAAGATTTAATAAAGCGATTAGTCGAAGTAACAAAAATCGATTGCGCGGACTGTTCTTTAACAGATGATGAATTAGCTAAACTGAAACAGATTAGCGATAATTTAGGGATCATGAAAGAGAATACGGGAAAAGAGAGACTTGAGGAGATAATAGAGTTTCAGTTAGCTGCCCCAAATGAAGCAAGCCCAGTTCAGTATTTGATTGAAGCCCACTTTCCTTTGTCTCGTGATATTCCATTACAGCGCTTATCGAAATTGATGGATGAATCAAAAATACACATAAAAACAACTGAATCTCAATTCGGACATGATTATCCATCCTTTGACGCAAAAAGCAATAAAACCATTAGGAATAACGTATTTCTATTACATAGTGTCTGAGCGAAAACTATATAACAAACCATTTATAGGAAATAATTGTTGTGAATGTTTACCGAATATTTTCAGGAATTTTCAAAAAATGAGCCATTTTGCAAAGAAGACCGTGGGCAAACGTGTATTTTTCAAATTAGCACAAAAAGATTCGAGCTTATGCAGTAACGTTAACACTTGAAGCAGTAATAAGTTAGACAGTTTTAGTCCAGACACTACATAGTGACGATCAGCGCCCTGCATCAAATCAAGCTCGGCAAGCTATGTTGGTTAAATCAGACGCCATTACCATTACGCATTGGGTGCGTTTTTTTCACTGGGATACAAAAGAAGTTGGACCTAAACTTATTTATGCACGTGAGATTAACGAGGAATGCATCAAATTATTTCATTTTTACAGAAAGTTAGCGCTGGAGCTCGGGATAACCTCCATGAATATTAGAATACGATTATTTAATTTACAAAATGGTGTCCTATTTACCGATGGCGCATATTTCCAGCGGGATCTTAAAAGCTATAAAGCGCCTGATACTAACGAGGTAGAAATTGAGCAAGAAATTAATGTTAATAATGCTAAGAAGCAAGAATATATAGAATTATTGATGCATGTCTGGGAAAAATTCCGGTCATCGGATGATAAGTACCCGGTTCTTAAAGAAGAAGGTTTTTTGTGGTTTGAAAAAAATAAGTTGGAGACATAGGAGCCAGTTAGGTTGAACTGAGGCACGAAGCCCAACAAATTGCTGAAAGCTACGAACGGTTGATATTTGGTTTCACTTACTTTCAACCCAACCGTATATGACCGATGTAGCTCAAACCTTCAGGTTTGATGGGCGTTGCGCTCGGCACAGACGTAGGCGTGTGTGTGGATTCCAGCCCGGCGTACAGTGCTAGCATCCATCAGGGCTGAAGCCCTGAGCTACAGTGGTAGGGTGGATTAAGGCGATTGTCTTTTATCGCCGTATCCACCATTATTTTACAGCCTCCTTTTTCGTTGTGTTCTTTACGCAAACGGTATTGTTAATTCCGGTGGGTGCATTTCGCTTTATCCATCCAACTGTAGGGTGGGCACTGCCCACCATGAAGATAGCACGGCTGGTACATTACTAAATTATCACCGTGTTTTTGCATTTTATGACGGCAAGCAATGCCCGTCCCAAGCGGGTGTTGCAGTATTTTAATCCTGAAGGGAAGCAACAAAATAAAATGACCAGGAAATATCCATGACATTTACAAAACCGTCAAAGGCTATACAAAAAAGCCTTTTCCCAATACTAATGGCGCCAACTAGCGTTGCAGACTTAGAGTCGCCTGAAACCTATACCGGTTTGGCGGGATTTCATAAATATTGGGGCAAGAAACCGGTTGAAAGCCTATCCTACCTTATTGAAAATTGCACTGGCGAGGGCGATATCGTGCTTGATCCGTTTCTTGGCTCTGGGTTGATTTCGCGAGAGTGTTTAAAAAGAAACAGGCGGTTCATCGGCGTTGATATCAATCCGTTCTCCATTGAACACGCATTATTCTTGCTTAACCTTCCGTCTAAGAAAGAATATTATCAAGCATTGATTGAAATTGAACAGGGTGTGGCTAATGAAATCAATGGCGCATATAAAACTAACGACAATCGCGTTGCATCTCATTACCTCTGGGAAAACGGCAAAATTGTGTCGATATGGATTAAGCCGGAAACCGGGCGCAATCGGATTGAGATTGAACCTTCTCAGAAAGACTTTGACCATTTTTTGCCTTACCGGGATTATACGGCAAAACGTTTTAGGAATCTCAGATTCTTCACCAATACCCGCATAAATGTTAAGCCAGGCATGTCTGTAAGTGACGTCTTTACCGGCCGGGCAAGGCGAAATGAAAAGCTTTGACTATTGGAAGAAGTTGCATGAAAGCGAGAAGCTGGAGGAGTTTAGCTCAGACGAGATAGGTCTTCTTTGGCTCAAAGTGAAGTCAATTGTCAGAAAAGAGATCATCTCCGAGTTTGTTACCGAGAACAATATTGAGCTGAGAGCGACTTCGTTACAGGGGCAATTTATTGAACTGTACTCCCTGCTTGTTAAAAACCCTAAGAATTCTCACAATCTGTTAAATGAATACATTAAAAGAAAAAACAAGAGTATCTTAGCGGCTTTAGACACCAAAAAACTCGTTTCTGAGTTGTACAAACTAAAGAGTTTCGATTGGGGTGGCGATTATCAAAACTCGCTTGATAAATACCTCGTAAGCAGATATGTAAAGGCGCTTCAGTCTTATGACACCCTTGTGTCAAAATTTGAGACTGAAATTAGCGCCGCAGTGCAAGGGTATGTTCTCAATAGTTGGTACAATCACTGGTCGAGCATTCTCATCGAGCATCTATTCAAATCCCATAAAGTAGTGCTACCGGCTGTAGGCCAGATAAAACATGTTGATGTTTGTTACGAAATAAGGGAGAAGTTAAAAGACAAGAACACTGAAGAATGCAAACAAGTAATAAAAACTCTCAAGGAACAAAAGTTGCAAATTTTGAAAGAAGCAACAGAGAATCCACGCGAGTTGGCAAAATGGCTATATGAAAACCAGGGTGAGATGCGTTTTGGCTCAGAGAACAGGCTTTTCCTGGTACTTGTCGATACGGATGATTTCACCGGGTCGTGGAAGTTGAAACGCAACATGGATTTGCTAAAGCCCGTTATAGAAAATTACCTTGACAATTTTGATAAGAAAAAAGTGGCAGATTTGAAGGTTGCTTTTAGGTACAAAGGAAAACCACAGACGTTTACGGCTTTAACCGATGTTGTTTTTATTGTCAAATAAACCTGACTCGCGGGTTGGACTAAGGCGATTGTCTTTTATCGCCGTATCCACCCTTACACGCTATTCTATTCTGACGGATGTAAAACACTGCTTGCGGCTGAATTTCAACGTCAGACAGAAACAAAACGACACGGATAATACTGGAATTTAGACGGTGAAATTACATCCACAGATGATTGAGTATAAAGGTAAAATAGCCCTTTCTCTCCCATAAAATCTTCCTGCTTGCCGTGGTGAAGGCTTTAATTCTCTTGACAAAAAAGATTTTATATTTAGTATATTTAAGTTTCTGTATTATCTGTTCCGTCTTCAATTTTGTTTGGGCAATCAACAAAATTTTTATATTATTTGGGAACCTAAATCTCTCATAAGGTGTTTAAATTGGACTATAAAAAGATTGATGAACTAGCGAATCGGGTTGGTGGTGCGTTGCGGTTAACGTCGTTGATTGTCAGCAGGGCGCGGCAAATCGTGAAAAAATCGCCTATTTTGGTGGAAACAGAGAGCGACGACCCCGTTCAAATAGCGTTTCAAGAGTTGATGGAAGGGAAAATCCGGTTGAGGGAGGAATACGAACAGGTACCCGTCGTCCCGGTTTCGCAGGAAAATAAAGAAAAAACGTTGTAACGGTGGTTTGGTTTGCAAAGAAGGTGGAAACGATGTAGACGTCAAGTACACATCCTACCCCCCGGCCAGTGGGGGCAAAGCGGAATCGACTCGATTAAGCCTGCCTGAATGATCGCACCTCTATCACCATATCTGGTTGTTAAAGTATTTCAATAGTGTACGGGAATTTGCATTTAATTAATTGGATGGCACGAACAAACTCTGTTTGTCCGTGCCTTATGATTTATATTGGTACGAATGTTACAGGAGACGTGGTAGGCCGCTGTTCCCCGCCGGCGGGGGATGGAATGGCGCCAGTGAAAAGACCGGCAGGTTTGTAGGTATGGTTGTGAAAGGATAAGGGATTTGCTGAAAAGGTATTTATGCGTAAAATTGCGATAAGGGAGTGTTGTCTATTATGATAAAAGTCGAACATTTGGCAAAACGATACGCTGAGGCGTACGCAGTAAACGACATATCGTTTGAGGTTAAGGAGGGGGAGATATTGGGTCTGTTGGGACCTAATGGCGCGGGAAAGACCACGACCATGCGCATCCTCACGTGTTATATGCCTGCAACTTCCGGTACCGCTACGGTGGCAGGTTTTGACGTGTTTAAGAACTCGGTGGACGTGCGTAAAAACATCGGGTACTTGCCGGAAAACGTACCGCTCTACCCCGAAATGCGGGTGAAGGAGTATCTTTCGTTCCGTGCGAAGTTAAAGAGGGTGCCGCACCGCGAGCGGAAGACGAAAATCGCAGACGCCGTTGACAGATGCAGGATTGTTGACGTGCAAAACCAGATCATCGGCACGCTTTCGAAGGGATACCGTCAGCGCGTGGGTTTGGCCGACGCCCTTGTCCATGACCCGAAGATACTCATCCTTGATGAACCGACCATCGGGCTTGACCCCAACCAGATACGTCAGGTGAGGCAGCTTATTAAGGAACTGGGTGAAAAACATACCATATTGCTCTCCACACATATCCTGCCCGAGGTTGAAATGCTTTGCGGAAGGGTAATTATTATCAATAAAGGTAAGATCGTTGCTATGGACACTCCTGCCAACCTGGAGAGCCAGCTTAAGGCGGATAACCACATCGCATTGGAAGTGCGGGGTAACGGTGAAAAAATCAAGAATGCGTTATCAGGCATAAAAGGGGTCAGACGGGTTACCTGGCGCGATAAAGGCGAAATCGCCAATTTTGCCGTTGAGTCTGAAAAAGGCACGGACGTTCGGGAAGAGATTTTTTCAAGCGTGGTAAAAAATAACGGGATTATCAGGGAGATGACCCTTGCACCCATTACGCTGGAAGAAGTTTTCCATCAAATTACCACACAAGAACAGGAGGTAACGGCTTAAATGAGATGCACAGGGACTATTTTTCAAAGAGAAATCAGCGCATATTTCCTTTCTCCGGTTGCTTATGTTGTGATCGCCGTATTTATGATCTTCTCCGGCTATTTCTTTTCGGTAATGTTAGGAATAACGCAGGAGACGACGTTGCGGTATAGCCTGGCCTATACACAATTTATCCTTTCCATCCTCACCCCCGTCATTACGATGAGGCTGTTCGCCGAAGAAAATAAGACAGGGACGATTGAACCCCTTATGACGGCACCAGTCACGGACTTTGTCGTGGTCTTTGGCAAGTTCCTGGCGGCCTGGGCGCTTTATAACGTTATGATCGTGCCGACGGCATTTTATATCATATTCTTAGCATGGGTAGGCAACCCTGATTATGGTGCAATTATTGCCAGCTACATTGGGCTGGTACTGATGGGCGGTCTCTTTATATCCATCGGGCTTTTAGTATCCGCCGTTACAAAAAATCAGATCGTGGCGGCCGTTATCGGCATTGTAGCCCTCCTTATACTCCTGGTTATCGGTTTAGCCAGCGCCGGGAACGAAGGGTGGTTTTACAGCAGCGTGAGGTATATCGGCACGTATGACCATTGGGAGACGTTTACCAAGGGTGTCGTGGATACCAGGGACGTAATATACTATGTTAGCTTTACCGCTTTACTTTTATTTGTCGTTGTGCGTATTGTAGAAAGCAGGAGATGGCGATGAGCGCTTTGAGAGAAAAAAAGAAAGACTGGTTTGATCTATTCGGCGGCTACGTTATTCTGGCAGGTGTCGTAGCCGTTGTCGCTGGATTTGGAATATCGAGGATTTTTAATGCATGGGGCTTCTCTTCTCTTATTCCCGTTGGGATTGGAGGGGGCGTTATTATCGGCCTCAGCACGGCAAAGGCCGTGCGGAATCAATGGTTTTCAACGGAGGCGTCCAAGAGAAAGGCGCTGGTCGGCACGAACGTTGCCGTAATGTCCGTATTTGCCGCGGCGATTTTTGCCGTTGTCGGCTTTTTAAATGCCCGGCACTATGAGCGTTTTGATCTTACGCTGAGCGGGAAATATTCCCTTTCAACCAAAACGAAGAACATACTGAAAGGGCTTGACAAGCCTTTGGTTATTACCACCCTTTTTAATCCGGGTGAGATGTTTTACGAACAGATTGTAGACGTTTTGAAGGAATACGCCTATCATTCCGGTAAAATCAAGATTGAAAGTATTGACCCCATGAGGAACCGCACTGCGGCTGAAGAATTGGCAAGGCGCCTTAAGATCGATGCCCTTCAATTGAATACCGTGGTGTTTGAATGTGGAGAACACAGCAAGCACATTCAACAGAATGAGGTTATTGAGAAACAGTATCCATTCAAGTTTAAAGGTGAAGAGGCATTTACCGAAGCCATCCTCAATGTTACGCAGGAAAAGCAAATGGTTATCTACTTTGCCACGGGGCATGGGGAGCGAAGTTTTGAGGATTACGACCGATCAGGGGTGTCTGGTATCGCCAATGCGCTTAAGCGTGATAACTGCTGGATTGCCCCGCTGGATATTTTATCGAAGAAAGTAATTCCCGATGATTGTGAGGTGCTGGTTGTTGCCGGGCCGTCTAAGGCCTACCTCACGGAAGAATTAAACATCATTCGTGGCTATCTGGAAGGCAAAGGAAAGCTGGTACTCATGCTAGAGCCTGCGATTACTCCGAACAATCCCACGGGATTTAAGACGCTCATGGCGGAGTACGGTATTGTCCATCCGGTTACCAATGATCTGAAAAACTACAACACCATACTCTTTGGCGCATGTTCCGTTGACGCTGCTCCGGTTAACGACCAAATGCCTTACCAAGCCACCGTGCTTGTTCACGCACCGGAAGGGTCTTGGGGTGAGACGGACGTTTCCAATTTGAGGCAAAAGAAGCCGGAAAACAACGTGGACTCTGATTTGCCGGGTCCGGTATCCCTGGTGATTGCTTCACAGGTGAAGGAACTGCCTAAATCCGTTACCAAGTCGCATCCTGCTATGGCCAACGACCCGAAGTCCAAGCCACAGGGCGCGCGGCTGGTTGTTTTTGGTGACGTGAATTTTGCCACGAACGAATACGTGGACAATCCGGGAAACCCTGATTTGTTCCGAAACGCCGTAAGCTGGTTGGCAAAGAAGGAGACACAATTGGGCATTGCCGCCAAACCGCCTGATTTTCGCAAGGCAACGATAAACCCGGTTCAAATGAAGGTGATTTTCTGGATTTCTATTGTAGGAATCCCCGTCATACCGGTTATTATCGGCAGCATTGTTTGGTGGAGACGCCGCCGTTAAAGGGTAATTCCTTACATGATGATTACATTATATTTACTACCGTATTTTCGATGGAGGAAAGAGTTCCGCTATGAAATTTAAAACAACCCTCATCCTTTTAATTGTAGCAGCTATCGGCATTGGGTACGTCTTCCTTTACGAGAGGAAGCAACTACCGCAGGAGGAATGGGAGAGGCTACAAAAGAAAGTGATTCCTGATTTCAAATCGTCTCTCGTGAAAAAAATTGAGCTGAAAAATGAAAGCGGTACCGTCGTTTTGGAAAAGCGGGCAGATAGCTACTGGTATATTATCGACCCGCAAAAAATCCGTGCGGACAACTCTGAAATAAAGAGTATCCTTTCGGAGTTCGAATTTATGACGAAGATCGGGTCATTTAAGCAAGAAAGCGGCAAGACGTACGACCTTAAAGACTACGGATTGGACGTGATAAAAACCTCGATTACGATGTATACCGACGTCCATGCTCAACCGGATACGATACAGGTCTCCGGTCCCAAGAGCAAATACACCGTGTTTGTCGGGCAAAAACTGGCGGCGGGCGATAACGTATACATGAAGCTTGATGCAAACGAGGAAGTGTTTGTCGTGCCGGGTAGCTTGTACGAAAAGGCCCATAAAACAATCCTGGATTTAAGAAGCAAGTGGGTATTTTCCTTTGATAAGGAAGCCGTGTCCAAATTGCAGATCAAAACGGGTACGCATGACATCGTTTGCAGCAAGGCGGTTAATTTCTGGCGGTTGAATGAACCCATTGACGACCTCGCTGACATTGAAAGAATCAAGGAAATCCTGACAAAATTAAAAAATCTGCAGATCGAGAACACAGACTTTGTCTCCGACAACCCGGACGATATAGCCAAAGCCGGATTGGATAATCCGCAGTTGACCGTTACTATCACTGAAAACGACGCTGATCAAACGGTGCATTTCGGCTACACACTCGATAACAAGGTGTACGTAAAGCGCACCGATGAGCCGACGATATTTTTCCTGAAAGATATGATCCTCGCCGACCTGAATAGGAAGCCGAATGATCTGCGCGACAGGAGGGTCGTCAGGTTTGACACCATTGGAACGTATGGCCTCAGTAAGTTGGAAATTAAGACGGCGACGGATTCGATGGTTATTGAAAAGGCGTTAGACCTTGATTGGAAGATTACAAAGCCGGTCAACATCTATGCGGATCAGGATACCGTAATAAACTTCATTGAGCAGATCAAGACGCTTGAAATTGAAGATTTCGTCTCTGACAAGCCGGCGGACCTGGCTGCGTATGGATTACAGGACGTTACCTTTGAAATATGCGTTACCAAAGAAGATGACAAGCAGTTAGCGCGCTTTTTCGTCGGTAATAAACAGAAGGACGGGACAAAGTGCTACGTAAAGCGCATTGATGAAGACCCGGTATATACGGTGGCTACGGCTGGATTCTACGATAAGTTGGAAAACGCGATATTGGCCTTCCGTGACCGGTTGGTAAGTGAGTTTGACAAAGAATTGGCGAAAAAGATCGTTATTGAAAAACCGGATCGCACCTTTGTTTGTGAAAAATCGAGTAAAAAGGATAGCGAAGGCCAGGACTTGTGGGAACTCTCTAAGCCTGTTCAAACGTTTGCTGACACGGAACTCATCAACCAGATTGTGTGGAGTATGTCGTTCCTGAAGGCCGATTACTACGTTGAAAAATCGCCTAAGAACCTTAAGCTCTATGGGTTGGATGAACCGGGTATTAAGGTTACTACCACGTATGAAAAGGTGGTGGAACCGGTGGTTGAGGGGCAGAATAAACGGAAAGAGGAAAAACAGGAAGCGACAGGGAAACCTGCGGCTCCTGTGCAAAAAACCGTCGAAACGCGAACACTGCTTGTCGGGAAGACACTGGAGGCTGGCGATAAGGTGGATTCTTATTGTATGTACAGCGATAGCGACTTCGTCTTCGTCCTTTCCTGGCCGAAGATTAAGGATTTCAACGCGGAATTGGTGCCTGCAAAGGTGCTTCATTTTGAAAAAATGGATGTCAGAAAGCTTTCTCTTGGCTATGGAGACACCACGATCAAGATGGAAAAAATCAAAAACGTTTGGAAGATGAATAGAGCCGACCAAAAAGATCCTCTGGGTGGCGAGGTTGATTACTACATCCGCAATCTGTATGATTTAAAGGGCAGCTACATAGAACAGTATAAAGCAACCAATCTGACGCAATTTGCCCTGGACACGCCACAACTCGTTGTTACGGTCGGCCTGGAAAGCGGCGATGAGGTGCTTTACATAGGCAAGAAGAAAGATGAAAAAAGCTACTATGTGAAAAACAAGGACTCTGACTACATATTTGTCGTTGATAACGAGTCGATTGCGAAATTGTTGAAAAAGGAAGATGACTTTATGAAGGTGACAGACCCCTTGCTTTTAATCCCCGCTGAAGCGGTAAATGCGGCTATCGGGAAACCCCCGACGGGTGCCGGAATGCCGCACGGAAAGATGCCGGGCGGTTCCGGGCATGGTGGGATGCACTAGGCGGATAGTCGAGGAATTTTTCATCTTGTTTTTGCGGGTAGTGTGTTAGTTTGTGACGAATATTGAGCGGCATGGGCAAGCGTTGTTTGTCCATGCCGGCTTGTGCCTCACACGCGAGTAGCGCAGGCTTCCAGCCTGCCGATTGCTTTTTTGTTTAAATAAATGCAGGCTGGAAGCCTGCGCTACCTCTCAGGGGGCGTGAGGGGATTTGGATATCTTCAGATGAAAAAAACAATTCTGCTTTTCTTGCCTTTCATATTCATAACCTGTGGTATTGTCTCCTTCAATAAGGCTTTTGCCGCCGAAAGTAAAATGAGCCCAAACCGCAGAACCCCGGTGGTTATAGCAATTGAGAAGGTAGAGCCTGCTGTTGCCAATATCAGCACGGAGCGGCTTATTACCCAGCGGCACGTAGACCCGTTCTTCGGTTCGAGGAGCGACCGGTTTGACCAGTATTTTGACGAATTTTTCGGCCAGAGCCAAAAGCAGACGGTTGAAAGGCCATTAGGCTCCGGCGTCATTATCGACGAAGACGGCTATATTGTAACCAACGAACATGTTGTAAGCCGTGCATCCAAGATCAAAGTAAGACTGTCTGACGGCAAGGATTTTGAGGCCGTCATGATCAGCTCCGATCCGATAAGTGACCTCGCGGTATTAAAGATAACCTCACCTATTCCGCTTCCTTACGTAAAGATGGGCACGTCCAAAGACCTTATGATTGGTGAACCCGTGATAGCCCTGGGAAACCCGTTTGGCCTGGAAAACTCGGTAACAACAGGGGTGTTGAGCGCAAAGAATCGAACCATTACCTTCAATACCCAACACGGGGATATTAAATATGATGGTATGATTCAGACGGACGCGCTGATAAATCCCGGCAATAGCGGCGGACCACTTATTAACATGGACGGCGAACTTATTGGCATTAATGCTGCAATTGTAAACCAGGCGCAAGGTATTGGATTTGCCATTCCCGTGGATAAAGTCAGACAAACACTTGTCAAACTTTTCAATTTTAGAGAGATTAACAAGATTTGGTTTGGCGTCCAGGTGGAAGAGCAAGGTGATTCCGCGAAGGGGATAGTTGTCTCGTCCGTTGAAGCAGGGAGTCCTGCCGATAAGGCACAATTTAAAACAGGGGATTATATTACCAAGATAGACTCAAAAGAAATCCTGGATATCCTGGATTTCGAAAAATACATATTGAAGAAGAATGCAGGGGATAAGCTTCAGATTAACGTTAAACGCGCCGGCCGTGAATTCAGGATTGATGTTACCCTTGAAAGCGCGCCGCTTCCTTCCGTAGAGAACTTTGCGTTGGAGAAATTGGGATTATTTGTGCAGGACCTAACCCCACAGCTTGCGAAAAAACTGAACTTGTGGTGGGTTAAGGGTGGGGTGTTGATCTCCGGCGTGCAGAAAAACAGCCCGGCGGCCACGGCCGGCTTTGAGGCCGGTCACGTGCTGGTCTACGTCGGTCAATACCGGATTAATACAATTGAAGAACTGGGTGTGGTGCTTAAAACGATGAAAAAGGGAACCATCTGCGACGTGGGCATTGTCTGGTCTGATAAGTATGGTGAGCATCAGGGGTATGCAAGGGTGACGATTCGGTAGGATGGGTGCACGATGCAGGATGCGGGATGCACGATACACGATGCACGATACACGATACACGATTCGTGATGCTGGACGCACGATGTGGGATGTGGGATTTTTATAGTAAGCTTGCAGTATGGTGGCATCTCATACGTGTTAAGTTGAGAAATGGAAAGGCGGACAAACGCATCCTACCGTGTTAGCAACACAGCCCCAAAGGGGCGTAATATGACAGCCCAGGGCAGCGCCCTGGGTTTAGCATTATTAGTAAAGCAAGCCCTGAAGGGGCGATATTGAGGGTAAAATGCGTATAAAATATGTAATATTGTTTTGTTTACTCAGCGCCACACTTATGGTTTCCTGCGCGCAGACGCTTCCTTATGGGGAAGGTGTCAACCTTGTGGTAAGCCCCCATAAGCTAAACGTCCACTCCGGTTCCGAACACACGCTATTTGTCAAGGTATTGGATAAGCAGGGGGGGCCGATTTTTGGTATGAAGGTGGAAGCAAAAAGCACATCACCAACAGTTGCAACCGTTACTCCTGAGGCGGTGACCGACGTGGCGGGCAATGTAACGTTTACGGTCAACGGCATTTCACCCGGAACCACCCATATCACCATTTCCACTATGGGCTACAAAGCGACTGCGGAAGTTGTTTTTCTGGAGCACTGAGTAATCATACCCATCGAAGAAATTCAAACGCACGTGTAGTGGCAAGGCGCGCCTTGCCACTACGTCGTTAAAAACCGCCGACTGCCTAATTAATTACCACTTGCCACCATATTTTTGTGTAAAACCAAAAGGGTATTTGTGTAAAACATGGCTATGATTAAAAAAACAATAAAACAATTCCTATCCATCATCGGCCTTTGCATCCTAACTACGGGCTATGCCTTTGCCGAAGACGGATTTTGCATTGACAAAGAATTGGTGAAAGCCGATGAGCTTTACCGGCACAGAGAGAACCGCGATAGCCTTGCATCTGCAATAAAAACCTACGAAACTATTTTGGAGCAAATTCCTCAAGGGGACGCCGCCTGCGCCGGTAACCGTGCGCATGTACTGGTCTCCCTTGCCCGGTGTTATTTCAAGCTGGCATCGTACCATGCCCGGAACAATAAGGAAAAAGCCGCGTTGTATGAAAAGGGTGAGGACTATGCCCGTAAGGCGGTGCAAACCGACCCGTCCAACGTCGGCGGCTATTATTGGATGGCGCAGAACATCGGCGAACATGGAAGTATCAGCAAGCTGTATTTCCTGAACAGAAAATCGGAATTTGAAGAGGCGCTGAAAAAGGCCGAAGCTCTGGACAACCCACAAGAACCCTACGATTATTCGGGTATCTACAGAACGCTTACGGCGTATAACACACCGCGTTTCCTCTGGGGTAATCTTGAAAAGGCGCTCGAATATGCAAAGAAGATTGAAGACAGTCCCCGATGCCTGTGTAACCTGTCCGTGCTGGCAGACCTCTATTGGAAGACCGATAGGAAGAAGGCTGAAGGCTATGCAAAACAAATCGTGAACGCCGATATATCCCAATACCCCGAAACCCAATTCGAGAATTCCGTGGAACAAAAAGAAGCTGCCGGTAAGTGGGGGCTTCATTAATAAACCGTCTGTATACGCCCCGTAGGGGCAACTGCCAATAGGCAGGCAATTCATTGCCTGTTATCACGTAAACGAACCATAAAGTCCCGTAAGGGCGGTCTTGCCATTTTTTGTCAAAAAATCGGGTAATGTGTAGCACATTACCCATCATAAGAGAATTCACTTATTTCTCCGATAATTCCACACTGTTTCTTCCCATTTCCCTTCCCAAGTTCCTTATTTTGCTTAAAAAGGTTGCAATTTTCTTTGTTTTTGCTATATTGGACATCTCTTGGAGAAAAGCAATTTCCTATCAACGATTGCGCCCCACACAACCGTTCCTTGTGAAACAATCCCAGAAGCAAACCTTCT
>JACVXV010000178.1:6229-12882 GCA_015661205.1 Candidatus Brocadiaceae bacterium | reverse complement strand
CCCCTTCGGGGCTTGTATTATTTTATTATCTTTCAGGGGGCTTCACCCCCCGCTATGTCCTGTCGGCCTTTCAGGCCTAACTTTGAAATTCCTATACGTGAACCTAACGCTCTTCAAGCGGACTCAATCTTGCAAGTTCAAGCCGTCACTGCAAGGTTGTTTGTTTTTCTTCAGCCCCGGAGGGGCAGCCTGTTTGTAGCATTACATGCAAATTAACATTTAATGTAGGGACACGGTGCCCCGTGTCCCTACGATATGAGCGACCTGTTTATTTGTCAAACAATAATGCTCTCATAGTTCACATCAGGTCGCTCCTACGGAGCTTTTGGGGTGTTTTAATTCCATTTTTACAAACAGGCCGCCCCTCTGGGGCTACATTCATTCATATCGTATTGCACGTTCTTTGCCTCCCCCTTTTTGTTGGGTGAAGCGGAGCACGCCTATCCCGTCAAAACAGCAATGAGTATATTTAACTTTGAATACCCTACATCCAAAGGCGACGCCTTTGAAAATGAAATTGACAAGCGTATTTCCTTCCTCAAAACAAGAGATGCTGATGACATCAAGATGTGCTATCAGATGTTAACCATTCTTTTTGGACACATAGAAAAGAACTACCACCATACCGGTTTCACATCTCCAAAAACAATCTAATAACGTCAGGCGATGATGCCTGACCTGCCTTTGTTGCAATCCCGTTCACAACCTGGAACCCACCGGGGAATTTCAAAGGAGGGACACGGGCACCGTGTCCCTACGGGTGAATGTAAAAAAGCTACCGCTGGCGACGGGACTTATTCAACGCTCAATGAAGTTCAAAGTTGCCACCGTAGGGGCGTATTGCAATACGCCCCTACCCCAGGGTTTTTCTTTGTGGCATTGAGGCTTGGCGTCTTAGTGTCACAAACAATTGGTATGGAATCTGTATAAAAACAAAAAACGCCTTTCCCCTGATTTCTCAGGAAAAAGGCGTTTCATGAACTATATAAAGTTGTAAAACCAAGTATACTATTAAGGTGTACTTGGATTGGATTGGATTGGATTGCAAGAATTGTGCCTTTAACCTACCCTCCACAATTTAATTAAACTACTTGAAATTATGCGGCATTGTGTCAAAACAAAGTAGTCTGTCAAGTCTTTTCTATTAAAGCGACACTTCCCTACCATAATCCGAACGAGTAGGAAGGGTCTCAAAAAGGGAAAAGGGAGAAAAATAAACTCTCGCAGCATTCCACCTCGTTCTCAAGAGCCAGCTTGGGAACGGGATTGCAACAAACGGGTAGGGACACGGCTCTGCACGCTGGAAACCACACACAAAATGCCTGTACCAGTATCAAGCGCAACAGCCATCAAACCTTCAGGTTTGAGCTACCAAACAACATTTTACAAAAAATGGGGAATTGGGTGAGAACGATATCCCTTTGCTTATAGGTAACTTTTCCAGGCATTGTCCTTTTCTCTTTTCCATATCTCTACGAATTTCTTTTCAGAAGCAAGTCTCAGCGCCTTTACGGTCAAGGATGCATGACAATCACCACTTAGATGGCAAACGATAGGTTGGTTTGAGTGTGGAAATGAGATAGCTGCAAGTTTGCCGCAGAGGACGTGGAGGGCGCGGAGAATCAAAGAGAGACGTGAGGCAATAAGAAATTCCGGATTGAATCGAAACCCAGGCCGACGCGCCCGCCATTCAGCCGGACAAAATCATTGTTTACCTGCACTGCAAATTGTTTTATACTAGCCATATATACATTAAAACAATATACTATCGAACGGAGAACCTTCTTACTGTCCCAATAAATTTAATGATAACGCAGGTTATAAATTAGGCCTTCGGCGGCTTTTTTTGCACACAGGGACACGGGCACCGTGTCCCTACTTTGAAATTCCTATACATTAAATTAGGCAGTCGGCGACTTTTGTATTGCGGACGCATGTAGGGGCGAAGCATGGGCTTGTATTATTTTATTATAGCCAAAAGCTTCTGCTTTTCGAAAAATACAGGGAAAATCCCTTGCATTTCCTGGTTTGAATATCGAAAACCTGGCTTGTTTGGCTATATCTTTACAGGGGGCTTCACCCCCCGCTATATCCTGTTGGCCTTTCAGGCCTAACTTTGAATTTCCTATACATATACATTAAACTGGTACTATGAAGCTTTCTGACCTCCTTGATATTAAAGTCATCACAACAAACCTCCGCGCAACCGACAAAAGCAGGGCGTTGAGAGAAATGGTGGATATCCTTCACAAAACCGGAAGGATCAAAGACCCCGACACGGTTTTTGAAACCCTTTTGGATCACGAATCAATTGGCACCACAGGCATTGGAAACGGCGTGGCTTTCCCTCATGCAAGTATTGACGGACTGAAAGAACCGATTGCCTTGCTTGCCCTCTCACAACAAGGCGTCGATTTCAATGCAAAAGACGAGCACCCTTGCTATCTATTCTTCCTCTTTGTGACCCCGAAAAAAGAAACAACACTCCACCTCCAAATCCTTTCGAAGGCGGCGATGCTTTTCACCGACAAACACTCTTATCATTCACTTCGAAAGGCAAAGACGCCTCAGGTAGCATTAGGTCTCCTCCTGCACTATGAAAAAGGCGGAAAGGAGGTCTTCTTTCCACACTCAATTAATGAAATATATAAGGAACTCGAAACAAGCCCTTCAGGGCTGACGGAAAGCGAGGCAAAAAGGCGGTTGGAGGGATACGGAAAAAACGTACTCAAAGAACTAAAGGGAAAACCGCTCTTCCTGAAATTTATCGAAAACTTGTACAATCTGCTTGCCATTCTCCTATGGGTCGGCGGCGCCCTCTCTTTTGTTGCCGATATGCCTCAGTTGGGATATGCCATATTCGCGGTGATTCTCATTAATGCCGTTTTCAGTTTCTGGCAGGAGTATAAGGCTGAAAAGGCACTGGATGCGCTAAAGAGGTTGATGCCACGGATGACCAAGGTACTCAGGGATAATAAACAGAGGGAAATTTCCGTTGACGAGCTTGTCCCCGGCGACATCGTTTTTCTAGAAGAGGGCGACAGCGTATCGGCGGACGCCAGGCTGATAGAGGCCTACAATGTAAGGGTGGACAATTCCGCCCTTACCGGTGAATCTCAACCGATATACAAAACTTCCGAGGCCATATCGGACGGCAAGGAGTTTTTGTGGACTGAACTCCCCAACCTGGTGTTTGCCGGGGCCACCGTAACGTCCGGAACGGGCAAGGCCGCCGTAATTGCCACGGGGATGCAGACAGAAATCGGCAGGATAGCCTCTATTACCCAGGAGCTCAAGGGGGAGAAGAGCCCGCTTCAACGGGAAATAGAAACGGTCACAAAGATCGTTACCCTTCTTGCCATTACGATGGGCGTTATCTTCTTTTTCCTCGGCACCTCGATAGGAAAGCTCAGCATCCCCGTTGCATTTGTATTTGCCATCGGCATTATCGTTGCCAATGTCCCGGAGGGGCTGCTGCCTACGGTGTCTTTATCATTAGCCATGGCGGTTCAAAGGATGGCCGGAAGAAATGCCCTTATAAAAAAGCTTTCCTCTGTTGAAACACTCGGTTGTACCTCGGTAATCTGTACGGACAAGACGGGTACTCTTACCACCAATGAGATCAGCGTAACAAAGATATTCGTCAACGGAAAGATAATAACTATTAGCGGCACAAGGTATGAACCGGTTGGAAATTTTTATTTCAGGGGGATAAGTCTTTCCAGGCGGGAAATGATGGAAAACGGAATGGACGTCCTTTTTGACGTGTGCGTGCTTTGCAACAATGCGGGCTTGCTTCCGCCCGGAACAGAAAGGAAAAGCTGGGGTATAATCGGTGACCCTACGGAAGCGGCCTTACTTGTTATGGCGACCAAAGGCGGTGTGGACGTTGAAGAAAGGAGAAACGCCTTGCCGAAACTTGGACAACTTCCCTTTGAAGCCGTAAGAAAAAGAATGACCTCTGTCAATCAAAATGATGGACAACCTCATGCTTATGTAAAGGGCGCACCCAGGGAGGCGCTGGAACTCTGTACCCGTATACTGAGCAATGGGAAGGTTGAATCATTAACGGATTCGATGCGGGAGATAATCTTATCGATGAATGATTCAATGGCAAAGGATGGCTTGAGGGTGTTAGCCATTACTTACCGCCCCCTGGATTTTTCAGATGGTTTTACCGTAGAGAATACAGAAAAGGATCTTATATTTTTGGGTCTGGTAGGAATGATGGACCCGCCGAGGCCTGAGGTGCCAAAGGCCATTGAGATGTGCCACAAAGCCGGCATACGGGTGGTTATGATTACCGGCGACTACGGCCTTACCGCCCTTTCGATAGCAAAGAAGGCAAAACTGACAAAAACGGAAAACCCAAAAATTGTCACGGGCATAGAGCTTTCCGGAATGGACGACATAAGCCTCATAAAATTATTAAAAGAGGAAGAGGTAATTTTTGCCAGGGTCTCGCCCGAACATAAGATGCGGGTAGTCGCAGCCTTTAAAGACATGGGCGAGATCGTGGCCGTGACCGGCGACGGCGTGAACGACGCCCCGGCGCTTAAAAAGGCCGATATCGGCGTTGCCATGGGAATAAGAGGCTCAGACGTGGCAAAAGAATCAGCGGAGATGATCCTGACTGACGACAATTTCGCCTCCATTGTCGCCGCCATAGAAGAAGGCCGGGCGGTCTATGCCAATATAAAGAAATTTGTGACCTATATATTTGCCAGCAATATTCCAGAGATTGTCCCCTTCATTGCCTTTGTCTTGTTTAAAATACCCCTTCCGTTAACGGTGATGCAGATATTAGCCGTTGACCTCGGCACCGACATGGTCCCGGCCCTTGGGCTTGGCGCCGAACCGCCGGAACCCGGGGTAATGAATAAACCTCCCCGCCCGCGGAATAAGAGGCTTTTAGACATACCGTTACTCCTCAGAGCGTACTGTTTTCTGGGTCCTATAGAGGCACTCGCTTGCATGGCAGGGTTCTTCTATGTTTACTTCCAATATGGTTGGAGACCGGGGATGGATATGGCCGATTCAGGGGTTATTTATCTTACGGCCACAACCATGTCCCTCGCAGGGATAGTTGCAACCCAGATTGGAAACGTATTTGCTTGCAGGACGGAAAGGGAATCGGTCTTCAAAGTGGGGTTCTTTAAGAATAGGCTTGTTTTATTGGGCATAGTTTCAGAACTGGTAATTATTGCAACCCTTGTCTATACCCCATTTCTACAAAAAATATTCGGCCTTGCGCCTTTAGACTTAAAGCAATGGGGATTCCTCTTCGCCTTCACGCCCATACTCTTCTTCATGGAGGAAGGGAGAAAGTTAATAATGAGAAGGTGGTGGCGGTAAGAGTGTCACGTTAAACCCTTATTAGTGTTGTTTTCAACATGTTCCCAGCAGGCGGCATCCGTTTTAATATAAAATCGAATATCGAACAAGCTTTCTTCGCTTGCAAAGAAGTTTCCGGTTGTCTCCATAACCGGTACCCGTCAGTCGAACAAGACAATCCTTGTAAAAACGTGCTTCGCCGGACACGACTACGTAAGCCTTAAAGACCCTGACGAGCGGGATTTGCCCATTCAGACCCCAGGGGTTTCCTGCGGAGATTCAACGGAGGAATTGTTATGCTTGGCAAACCAAAAGAAGACTCGTCCAAGCTCAGACAGTAACGCGTCGTCCGTGTATTCATATCATCCATCTGCCATTCCACCGTAGGACTACGCGATTTATTTACATATTGACTTGCTGAATTCTCGTGCTAAAATACAACAATGACTACAGATATCCCTTACATACGGCGCAAACTTGTTACCGCGTTAAAGGAACATCTTGATCATCCAGACATAACCGTGCTGGTCGGACCGCGCCAATCAGGCAAAACAACCATCCTCAAGCAGCTCAATGCTGAATTACGCGTCGGTGGTAGAAAAACCCTCTGGCTTAATCTGGATTTTGAGGACGATTTCCATCACGTCTCATCGCAAGGCGCGCTTCTGCAGAAAATCCGGCTGGAATTGGGAAGTGGCGGCGGTGTGGTCTTCATTGATGAGATTCAGCGTAAGGAAAATGCTGGACGGTTCTTAAAGGGGCTGTACGATAAGGGACTCCCCTGGAAGCTTGTGGTCTCCGGTTCAGGGAGCCTTGAACTAAAGGAAAAGATTAGCGAATCACTGGCCGGTAGAAAACGGATGTTCGAGCTTTCTACGGTTAGTTTTGGCGAGTTCGCCGATTTCATGACCAGCTACCGTTATACAGTCAGGCTCAGGGATTTCTTCCATACGGAACCGGCAAAAACAGACCTACTCTTCCGCGAATACCTTATGTACGGCGGCTATCCACGGGTTATACTGGCGGATAGCCACCAGGAAAAACTTGCCACCATCAACGAGATTTTCCGTAGCTATTTGGAAAAAGACGTCATCTGCTTGCTGCGGGTTGAAAAGAGCGAGAGCTTCAGCAATCTGGTCAGGGTGCTGGCGAGCCAGTCCGGGAAGATGGTCAACTATTCTGAATTGTCCTCCACTCTGGGTATTTCCCTGGCCACTGTCAAGAATTATCTCTGGTATCTGGAGAAGACCTTCATCGTCCAAAAGGTAACTCCCTGGTTCACCAACGTCAGAAAAGAGATCACCAAGGCCCCGGTCTAC
>JACVXV010000178.1:0-6220 GCA_015661205.1 Candidatus Brocadiaceae bacterium | reverse complement strand
GTCTACTATTTCTGCGATGTTGGTCTGCGTAACTTTGCATTGGGCAGTTTCGGCGCCATCCCGGACAGCGCGACCGGCTTTGCCTTCCAGACCGTGATCCACGCTATGCTGAAGGAACGTTTTCCACTTGCGGATACAACGATCCACCATTGGCGCACCAAGGATAATGCCGAGGTTGACTTTATCATCCGGCGCGGGTCAGCGGTAACGCCGCTTGAGGTCAAGTACCGCGACATGAAAAAACTGGAGATACAGCGCTCGTTCCGTGGCTTTCTTGACCGTTATCGTCCTGCGCGAGGCTACGTCGTCAACAAGGGTATCAGCGATGAAGCGTTGGTGGGTGAAACACGGGTGCGTTGCCTGCCGTATTGGGAACTGTTGTTTGAAGATGCGCTCCCGATAATTTGAAACCATGGATTTCTTGTTTCTATTTCAAAGCGCGGTCATTATTGCAACTTGCTTTACCTTTAACAATGGGGAAAAAGAGGAATAATTATTATGACAAGCGAGGACGCTTGTCATACCGGAATGCCCTGGTAGGTTAACCGTCCCCGGTTGACAAATAACACAATACCTTTTTGTCGTTAAACCGGATACATCTCATAATCCTACTCCAATAGCAGTATTGCCGGAAAATTTGCCCCACAAAAAACAACGTAGGGCAAGACTTCAGCCTTGCCTTTGGAACGTGCAATCGGGAACAAACACGCACGGATTCGTGCAAAGCCCAACGATAGCGCCGGGCGCGTGGCAAACCTAAAGGTTTGCCCTACATCCATCTTGAATTTCAGTTGTTTTCTTACCTCTCTTTGTGCTATATTCTTCACTGAAAATGTGAACCTCGTTATAGTTGTTTTACATCTTTACAACACTTAAAGGCTCTACCATTTCCTGTCTAATCCTGCAACGAGACCGCACCGTGTTTGCAGGGATAAGATAATAAAATTTCTCCTATTTAAAATCACAATAGGAGTTAAATGAAAATTTTCACTCGCTTTTTTAAATTTCGTTATTTCATTGTTTTACTATTTCTCGTTCTTTTGCCTTCGTTGTGTTATGCCCATGAAACAATTGCCGCAACACCATTAACTTTGAAGCACCATTTTGTAGGCTATCTAGCGGTTGCGATAGCTGCCATTGCCTATATCACAACAATGACTGAAGACGTTCACGAAATGCGTAAATCAAAACCAATGATATTAGGTTCAGCATTAATTTGGTTTGCGATAGGTACTTATTTCACGTTGCATGGACAAGCAAAAACTGTCGTAGTCGCTTTTAAGTCTAACATAACGGCTTATGCCGAATTGATGCTGTTTATTGTGGTATCAATGACCTACTTAAATGTCATGACTGAACGCAGTATTTTCAATGGCATACGAATTTACTTGCTCAATAAACAATACTCGTATCGGCAATTATTTTGGATTACCGGCGCTTTAGCTTTTTTATTTTCTACATTTGTCAGTAGCTTAACTATCGGTTTGTTAATGGGGGCAATCGTGTTGGCAATGGGGAAAAACCAGCCTAGATTTATTGCGCTAAGCTGTGTTAATATCGTTGTCGGTGCGAATGCCGGCGGTACAATGAGTCCGTTAGGTGGGATTTCAACGTTATTCGTTTGGCAAAAAAACATCCTGCATTTCACCGATTTTTTTGCATTAACCATTCCATGCCTGATTAACTTTTTAGTACCGGCTGCCATCATGCACTTTTCTGTCCCCAAAGGAGCGCCGCACGTTCCTCAACAAACGATTGCATTAAAACGCGGTAGTAAGCGCATTATTTTTCTATTTATCGTCACACTCATTATTACAATTTTGGCAAGTATAATACTTGAAATACCACCCGTGGCAGGCATGATAGCGGGTTTAGGTTTATTACAAATTTTTACTTACTATTTAACGATATCAGAAAAAGAAAGCTTCACAGAAACGCAAAAAGGTTTCGATATCTACAAATATATTGCTGGTGTTGATTAGGATACCTTGCAATTTTTTTACGGCGCGATGCTGATTGTCGGCGCACTCGATTTTGTTGGTTATCTAGGTTTTATCACACATTATTTGTTTGGTGAAATCAATGTCACCTTAGCAAACGTGCTGATTGGTTTGTCGTCGGCGTTTGTTGATAATGGAACATTAATGTTTGCGGTGTTAAGTATGCATCCAGATATTACAAAAGGACAATGGCTATTACTGACACTAACCCTGGGTGTTGGCGGTAGCTTGTTGGCAATTGGCTCTGCGCCTGCCCTCCATTTGCTGGGGCTGGTTAAAGAAGGCTACAAGTTTAGCTTTCATTTACGTTGGATGCCTGTAATTTTGCTGGGTTTCTTTTTAAGTATCATAGTTCTTTCATTGGTTAGTTAATACAGTTTTTAATCCGTATTCCAACCATCAACTAATTTACGTAATCAGCATTTGTCTTGAGAATACTTGATTGGTTTTCACGAGAAACTGGCATAACGAGATAGATCAAGACGATCCCGACCTATTGCAGATCGTAATAAATTATGTACACTACGAGATTTTCCTCCTATTTAAAGTTACCATTACCAAGGAATATACGATTATGAGAGTAAAAGACATCATGGATGCAACCCCAAGTCTCATCCGAACCACAGACACGTTCGAGCACCTTATCAAGACATTAAACGAGGTCAAATATCACGTTGTCTTCGTGGTAGACAAAGAAGGCAGCCTGGTTGGGGTTGTTACCGAGGCGGATCTTATAAAAGTCCTTATCCCCAAATACCTCTCGTTTGATGAATTTCTCATTTCGGCTATAAACGAAAATTATTTCGAAAACAAATGTATTGAAAGCAGGGCGCTACCCGTTACCGAAATAATGACGAAGACCGTTTTGTCTGTCCACGCGGATGATACGGTAATCCACGCCGCGTCCCTCATGGTTATGAACAAGGTACGCACCCTCCCGGTAATGGATGACGGAAAGGTCGTAGGTACCGTGCATCTGATAAACCTGATGCAACATATCATGGAAGTCCTTCAGGAAGCCGGGGCTGTTAAGGAGTCAAGTGTATGATATATTTCTGGATTGCCATGGGTATTTTTATCGTATCCTTCGGGCTTATCATCTCTGAAAGACTCGACAAGACAAAGGTCGCGTTGGCGGGGGCAGGCGTGATTATGGCGCTCAACATCGTTACCCAGCGCGAGGCCTTTTACGATGAAAAATATGCCATTGATTACAACGTGATATTCCTCCTCTTCGGCATGATGGTCATCGTCCACATCCTCAGCAAGACCGGCGCGTTTCAATTTCTTGCAATAAAAGCCGCAAAACTGGTCAAAGGCAGGCCTTTGTGGATACTCGTTCTTTTTACCGGTATCACCGCAATATTTTCCTCTTTTCTCAATAACGTTACCACGGTGCTGATCCTCGTCCCCGTCTCTTTATTTATCGCGGACGAACTTAAGCTGGACCCCTTTCCGTTTCTCCTGTCGGAAATCATGGCGTCCAGCCTTGGCGGTACGGCCACGCTCATAGGCGGCCCGCCCAACATCCTGATTGCAAGCAAGGTACAGCTTACCTTTATGGATTTTATCTATCATCTGGCCCCGGCTGTGCTCTTTGTTTTTTTCTTCTTTATTCTTACCATCATACTCCTCTTCGGCAGAAAACTCCGGGTTAAAGAAGAGGTGCGGCTAAAGATAATGGCCATAGACGAGCACAAAATGATTAAGAGCTACAGCCTGTTAATAAAATCACTCAGCGTATTAGGGCTGATCATCCCTGCCTTTATCTTCAGCAAATTAATCCAGATGGAACCGGCAACCATCGCCATCTTAGGGGCGTCCACACTCCTTATCATTTCAAAAGAAAACCTGCAACAGGTATTAAGAGAATTGGAATGGTCCACCCTTTTTTATTTTATCGGCCTTTTTGTTGTTGTGGCCGGTGTCGTAAAAGTAGGGCTTATCTCCATGCTTTCCGACTATATGGTCACCTTTACAAAACCTGATCCGGCGAATATGTTTCCAACCGCAATTGTTATACTGTGGTTTTCTGCCATAGCGTCAACCGTCATGGAAAACACGATACTGATCGCCAGCATCATCCCCCTGGTTGCGGATATGGCGCACACGGTATTGCCTGCGGGGCTGGATTTGAAATCGGTACTACAGCATCCGATGCTTATGCCGGTGTGGTGGTCTCTGGCGCTCGGGACATGCCTTGGAGGAAACGCAACGCCTATTGGGGCTTCTGCAAACGTTGTTACCCTGGGTCTTGCGGAAAAGGTGGGATATCACATATCGTTCAAAAAATACCTTGCCTACGCCATTCCCCTTACCATTGAAATGATAGCCTTATCAACTGTTTATATATGGTTAAGGTATTACGTTATTAAAATGTAACCTAAATCCTGCAATCGTTTTTAGACGACAATTGCTAAAACAAGCATTAATCAGTGGTTACGGGATATTTATATGAATTCATTATTCACTCAAAAAGTGAATGTTTAACCTTGTAAAAAATGCTATAAAGCCAATAAATACAATGGTTTTTAAGATTTTCATTAAATTCGATCGCAGAATTTAGGTGTAACAACAAATAGACACGAACGGACACGGATGAACAGGGTTGTCCATGCCACTTTTGCGGGTTCAAGTTTGCAACTTGAACCCTACCTTTTATATTTTGAGCATATTATTAATGGTACGACGCTTATCGTGACAACGTTCAGTACATCGTTCAGTGATGATTCTAAAGCCTTGAATTTCTGAGAAGATTGATGCCTGTTAGCAAGACAAAGAGGAGGAAGAAGAAAAATGCGGCTATCTGAGACGTCGCCAGTGCGCCCCATATAAGTTTTCCTATTAAGCCCGTGAGATAAAGGATTGCAACGGTAATACCCAGCCACCCGAGCCATTCCGGGAAGACGGTTGTTCGTACCATAGCGAGGCCTGACAGGCCTACCCAGCCAAGTAGTCAGGTTGCGCCAAAGAGGCAGAAAATCCCTTTGCCATAGGACTCTCCTGACCGGTAAGCCACCTGTGCGGCAACCTTTTGCATTTCATTTCCATTAGCATAGATATCGGCCAACGTTCCTGTAACCGTTGCGCTTCTCAATGGTCCGATAATTCCCAGGATAAGGGCTATTACGCCTGCCATAAAAGCCATTGATGACAAAGCTGCATCATCCTTCCAGAGGGCGTATAACACGGCTAAAAACGTCGGTATGATGGCGTAAGGGATAATGGTAATGCCCCACCAAAGGGCAGACCACTCACCGTGCCTTTTGTTCACCATGAGCAATATCTGGCCGGGATCGCCGCTGTTGATAACATTCCAACGGGTACACAAGAGGATATACAGAGAAAGGGTGATAATGCCGTATCCAAAAGCTGAAATGCCGCCGATAGCCAATATGTTTACTCTCATCAATTTTTGAATGCCTCACAAAAAATCTGTGTGTTTTATCGGCTGGGAAGATGCCTCGTTACACGTTTAATGCTTGCCTATGGAAAACGCCTTACCCAGGCACTCGCCAATTCCATAATAGGCACGTATCTCGGGTGCATAAAGGATTGGCTTGATTTTACCGAGTTGGGGTACGTTGTTTTCATCAAGCGCTAGTTCATCTATCTTGGTATCTATAATCTGACCGATAAACTGGGTATGCAACCCTATTTCAACCGTATGGGTCAGTTTACATTCCAAAACAATGGGAAATTCTTTGATATAGGGGGCATCCACGAGATCGCTTTTAACAGGCGTGAGTTTTGAAACAGAAAATTTGTCTTCTTTAGCGCCGGAAACAATACCAAAATAATCGGCCTGCTTGACATACGTCTCGGATGGTATGTTTACGGTAAATGCCTTTCGCTCGACAATGCTTCCATACGTATACGTAGCTTTTCTGAGGGAAATAGCAACACTGGGTGGATTTGAACAGCAAAGCCCCCCCCACGCGACGTTCATCGCATTTGGCTTGCCGTCCTTGTCATAAGTTCCAATAATCAGCACAGGGGTGGGATAAATAATTGTTTTTGGGCCTAAAGATTTCTTCACTGATACCTCCATTACGTTATAAGACAGGGACTTTTACCCATAAAAAACATTTGGAACCACAGATTTCACAGATTTTAGAGTACTATATAACTGCGCATAATTATACAGACATCACTTCTGTGTAAGCAATATTTTACGGTGCATGCATGGAAATGAATATTGACAACGAAATAAAAAAGGG
>JACVXV010000045.1 GCA_015661205.1 Candidatus Brocadiaceae bacterium | reverse complement strand
CTTGTTTTGCTCATAATGCTAAACCCAGGGCGTTGCCCTGGGCTATCTTATTGCGCCCCTTTGGGGCTATTATTGCAAATACGATCAGACCGATTTTATGCGTTTTTCGTTTCTTAACTTAACACCTATGGGATAAACCCCCGCGCTACGAGATTACATTGAAATTCCGTTGACCGGCTTATAGCCTGATCCGTAACGTTTTGCGGCTTACAACGTTTCGAAATTTCAAATATGAGTATCTATTTTCTGCATTAGGATGGTCAGGCTATACTCAACATCCTGTTGGCGTAGTCTTTTCCTGCCGTAGACGGAGGCAATGGCTTTCCTTCATTTACATACAACTCAAGTAGTTCTTCGACCAATTCGCAGAGTTTTGAAAACACCTCTTTTTCGTCATCGCCATTACATCCACCGTAAAACAAACCTGGACAACTGCCGGCATAGCAATTATCTTCATCAGCCCATTCTACAATTTTTACGTAATGCGCACTTGTTTTCATTTTCCGGATTCCTCTACGGCTGCTTTAACTGCTTTTTCCTGAGAATGTTTTGGGAATGCACCCTATTTTTATTGATTGTCAGCTACCTGTTTTCTGTGCATTATACCATGTCCCCTTTTTGTTTCATAAATACTTTTATTCGCATTACTCATTGCTTACCCGCCATGCCCTTCAACCGGTTGATTTCGCTCCATTCGTCTTCGGTATAAAGGAGTTGGCGTCCCGGTACCTTGCCCGTTTCGGCGGCGTGGATCATGCTTTCAATGATGAACTCAAACTCGCTTGCGCTGACCGGTTTTCCGCCCAGTCCGCCGATGAACGACAGCAGGAGGGGTCTTGCCTTTTCGTGGTACAAGGCGCCTGCGATCTCCGAATAGAGGATGCCTCCCTTTCCAATGCTGATATTCTGGTCAAAGACGGCCACGGCCTTTGCCTGTTTGACCGCATTCTGTATATCCAATTCCGGGAATGGCCTTATCAGTCTTAACCGTAGCATACCGGCCTTGATCCCCTTGTCCCTGGCTCTTTTAATGGCGGCCTTTCCCGTGGTGGAAAATGAATTTGTCATAATCAGCAGATAATCAGCGTCCTCAGCCATATACCCTTCGATAACCGGGTAAGACCTGCCGAATATCTCGTAAAATTCCTGGGCGACGGTTTTGTAAACGTCCAGCGAATTCAGGGCGGCAAGGTGCATCTGGTATTTAAAGTACGAATAAACCGCCCCACCCAGCACGGCGACTCCCTGAGACATCGGCTGGCTTGCCTTGAAAAAGGCGTGCTTGGGGCGATACGGCGGCAAAAACCTTCTGACCGTTTCCACGTCCGGTATCTCAACCGGCTCCCTGGTAAAGGAAAGGTGAAATCCATCTATATTAACAAGGACGGGCAAAAGGACTCTTTCGTCCTCCGCCAGGCGATAGGCCATCAAAATTGAGTCGAGCGCCTCCTGGCACGTTTCACAGTGTATCTGCAAAAACCCGGAATCTCTGGCGGCAAGGACGTCGTTGTGGTCAGGTTCAAGGGTGATGGGTGACGACAGCCCCCTGGACACGTTTAACATCACCAGCGGCACACGCCACCCGGCCACGGTGTAAAGCATCTCGAAGCCGAACAAAAGCCCCTGGCTGGAGGTGGCGGTAAACGTCCTCACGCCTGTTGCCGAAGCTGCGCCTGCCGCGGTGATCATGGAATGCTCCGAGTCAAGGGTTACAAACGTGGCGTCCATAAGTCCTTCGTTAACCCATTTAGACAGTGTCTCGATAACCTCGGTCTGCGGCGTTATGGGGTAAGACGGGAGGTAATCAACCTCGGCCAGCCTCACGCCCCACGCGGCAGACGAGTTGCCGGTAAGCATTTCTCTAACCTTTTCCACGCCAAAATCCTTTCATGTCCGGCATATTAATAAAGCCGTATCTTTTCTTGTTCCTGCCACCGTTTAAATATCTCCATCGCTTCATCCCGCATATACCCTTCGACAATTTCAATAGAACTGCCGCCGGACTGCTTCATTTCTTTGTTTGAAACGGTAAGTTCACTGAACCCCAGTTTTTTTGCATCTTCTATGCGTGCACCACAAACGATTTTTGAGATTTTTGCCCAGTGGCACGCGCTGAAGCACATGGGACACGGCTCACAGGTAGAATAAATCACACAGCCTGATAAGTCAACGGTATTTAGCTTTTTACAGGCGTCCCTGATCGCGTGTATTTCCGCATGGGCGGTTATGTCCATGCTATCCCATACCACGTTATGGGCGCAACTGATTACTTCATCACCCCTTGTTATACAAGCGCCAAAGGGTGACTGCCCATTTTTGACGCCTTCCATGGCCTTATTAATGGCAAGACGCATGAATGCCGGATGTACCAATGTTTTTTCGTTATTTTCTGTCATGGCAAAGCCGGTTTCCTAAAAAAGATGTTTTTATCGGGTAATACTGTAGCGCGGGGGGCATCCCCATAGGTGTTAGGTTAAGAAACCTATAATTACCACCAAACCCTTGTTTTTGTTAGCCCTGAAGGGGCGAAATAGCTTAGCCCAGGGCAACGCCCTGGGGACACGGAAAAACCAACAAGCCCTGAAAGGGCGTAATACGGAATGAACCGTTGTTTTGTACCTAATATCGCCCCTTCAGGGCTTGTTTTGCTAATAATGCTAAACCCAGGGCGCTGCCCTGGGCTGTCGTATTGCGCCCCTTTGGGGCTGTGTTGCTAATACGGTTAGGCTGAGTTTACCCGACTTTTCATTTCTTAACTTAACACGTATGGGTTCATCCCCCCACCAACGGGAGAGCAAGTGACCTCTTTACCCAATCCGCGTAAATCCGCGGCTAGTTCACTCATAATAATCTATCCACATTCACCCGTGTCGGTCTACGGCGCTATTCCAAGCATCAGCTTAGGAACAAAGGCTATTTAGCTCCGTAGGAGCGACCTGTTATTTTTGCCAAACACGCAACCGCATAGTTTTCTGAAAGCATATATCAGGTCGCTCCTACGGAGCTTTTATGATGTTTCAATTCCGTTGCTACAAACAGATCGCCCCTCCGGGGCTATATTCATTCATATCCGGTGGCATTTGCACCGTTGTAAACCCCGCGCCTGCACACTCGTCTATACTGCTTATCCGGGTTGTGCCGCCCCTACGGGGCTAAAACAACAGGTATCTCTCTTTACCCACCGCTCACGCAGTGGGCTACTGTTGTTACACCCCGATGGGGTGTCTTTGTCATACCCCGTTAGGGGCAACACAATAGTAGCCCACTGCGTAAGCGGTGGGAAAACTATTGCAAGACGTTATCAAGCCCCGGAGGGGCGACACAAACCTCAGAATATTCAAATATTCTTTTGCACAACAACACCAAAAATAGTTGTCAAAGACCTTATTTAACCGATGGTTTAAGGTAATCACCGATTTCTTAACTTAACACCTGTGCCCTCACTCCCATTCAATAGTGCTTGGCGGTTTGGTGCTGATGTCATAGACTACCCGGTTTACGCCCTTCACCTCGTTTATAATGCGGTTGGAGATGGCGCCCAGCGTTTCGTGCGGGATGCGGCACCAGTCGGCGGTCATGAAATCGGTTGTTTCTACGGCGCGGATGGCAATGACGTTTTCATAGCTCCGTTCGTCGCCCATTACCCCTACGGTGCTGAGCGGCAAAAGCACGGCAAAACACTGGGCAATAGAGCGGTAGAGGCCGGCCTTTCGTATCTCTTCGATAACGATCTTGTCGGCATTGCGGAGGACTTCCAGGCGCGGCTGTGTCACCTCGCCGATGATGCGGATGGACAGCCCTGGTCCGGGGAAGGGATGACGCCAGACCAACTCCGCCGGCAATCCGAGTTCCTCGCCGATCTTGCGCACCTCATCTTTAAATAAGAACCGCAGCGGTTCCACCAGTTCAAATCCTAGTTGCGCCGGGAGGCCGCCCACGTTGTGGTGGCTCTTGATGGTCACGGTTGGCCCGCCGTGGGCGGGGATGCTCTCGATAACGTCGGGGTACAGGGTGCCTTGCGCAAGAAATTTTATCTGAGAAATCTTTCCGGCCTCTTCCTTGAAGACGTCGATAAACTCGTGGCCGATAATCTTCCGTTTCTTTTCCGGGTCGGTAACGCCATTTAGTTTCTGTAAAAACCGGTCACGCGCGTCAATGGCGTGCAGATCGACGATAAAATTTTCCTTGAACGTCTTAACAACCTCTTCCGCCTCGTAATTTCGCAACAGGCCGTTATCAACAAAGATGCAGGACAGGTGGTTGCCGATAGCTTTATAGATGAGGGCGGCCGCCACGGCAGAGTCCACCCCGCCGGATAAACCGCAAACGACCCGCTGGTCCCCAACCTGGCTTCGAATATCACGCACGGCCTGCTCCAGGTAGGAATGCATTGCCCATGTGCCTGTGCAGCCACAGATTTCGTAAAGAAAGTTGCGGATGATTTGGCTCCCTTGCAGCGTGTGGGTAACTTCCGGGTGGAACTGCACCCCGTAGAAAGGCCTCTTTTTGTGCTTCACCGCCGCGTAGGGGCAATTTTTAGTAAGGGCGAGCGACTCAAATTCTCCGGGCAATTCAACCACCTGGTCGCCGTGACTCATCCACACCGGAATGTCCTTGTCAATGGATTTGAACAACGTATTGTCGCGTTCAAGAGCGCTGCAAGCCGTCCTTCCATATTCACGGGTGGGTGTAGGCTTCACGGTAGCGCCCAGCATCTGACACCCCAATTGCATACCGTAACAGATGCCGAGTATCGGTATTCCAAGCTGAACGATCTCCCTGTCGCACTGCGGGGCGTCCTTTACGTACACGCTGGCCGGGCCGCCGCTGAGGATGATGCCCTTCGGATTGATTTTTTTTATTTGTTCGGCAGGGGTTTTATGTGAAACAATTTCACTGAATACGTTATTCTCCCTTACCCGCCGTGCAATAAGTTGGGCGTATTGAGAACCAAAATCGAGTATTAATATCTTTTCATTGTTTTCTTGCGTCATCATTACTTTCCTGTTGAGTGATTAAGTTAAAAACTTTACCGGTGGTTTTTCTTCCCGAATATGCCAAATTATACCATTTCATACTTAATCAGCATCCACAAAAATGGCAATGAAAAATATTTGTTGTGGAGAACTACCTGCTGTTACCTCATAATGCCCCGTTAGGGGCAACACAATCGTAGCCCACTGCGCAAGCGGTGAGAGAGCATTGTTAGTATATTTTGAAGCCCCGTAGGGGCGACAGGGCATTTTTGTTTTCGGGATCAAAACAAGGGTAAATCCCAGTCAGGATTTAAAACCCTGACTGGGTTATCCGGGTAATGTGCTGATTCCTTTCCAGTAAGGGGCAAGAGGCGGGTGAACTGTTACGAAATTTCAAAATGATCTCGTAGCGGAGGGGGGTTATTCCCCGCTTGGCATGCATTCATGAAGGCCGGCGCTACAAAAAAACCGTCACCGTAGCCGGTCTAAATTAAATGTTATTTTATCCGTAATTGAGCTTGCAAAGAGAGATATTAAGCCTCTTTTTTTTTCTTAGTTTCGGACAAAATCAGTCCGTTATTATTATTCAGCTCAACTACGGATAAAATACTTAATGTTTGCCCTGAAAAATATTGACAAACTCATTGGTACGATTATGATATACTACCCGAGGTAAATTATGTGAAAAACAAAAATTGCCATTACATTAGACGAACAATTTATCGAAGACATAGATAGACTCGTTAGTGAGCATGTTTTTCAAAATCGCAGCCAAGCAATACAGGAAGCGGTAGAAGAGAAACTGAAACGACTTAAACGCACTCGTTTGGCTAAAGAATGTACCAAGCTTGATGTCCCCTTTGAAAAAGCAATGGCGGAGGTATTTAATGAAACTTACAGCAATTATTGAACGTGAAGGTGATGGATACGTATCACTGTGCCCGGAGTTAGATATTGCAAGCCAAGGTGATAGTATCGAACACGCACGGGACCACCTTCGGGAAGCATCGGAACTGTTTTATGAGACAGCATCAACTGAAGAGGTAAAACATCGATTTCACGACGATATGTTCGTGACTCAGGTTCAGGAAGTGTTTGCAGCCGACTTGCTACCGCCTGGATATCAGTCAAGTAGGTTGGGTTGAACGTGGAGGTGAAAGTTGTTTGATAGTAGGTTTTACCAATATTGGCAAACCCATACACATTGTTTGTGGAAAAATAAAGGTAGATATTTTAATTCGCCTAACGAGGCTCCCTTATGTTGACACTTTCCAACAAAATTAGTATTAGCAGGATATTGTTCATCCCTCCACTGGTATTTTCCATAATCCAGGTGAACCATTACGCCCAGTATCGTTACGTCTGCCTCGCTTTGATCTTCATCATCTGCATAAGCGATATCCTTGATGGCTATATTGCCCGTAAAAGGGGTGAGATAACAAGGCTGGGCGTCTATTTAGACCCCTTCGCAGATAAGCTGGTACTTATGGTTTCATGCATTATGCTTTCTTCCGACAGTCTGTGGCCGGCGCCTCGGTTTCCGAACTGGGTGCCAATGATCATTATCTGTTGTGACCTCATCCTCATCCTTGGCACATTAGCCCTGTTGTTTATAACGGGACGGGTAAACTGCAAACCGACAATGCTTGGCAAGGCGTCTACCTGCCTCCAGATTACGGCTATTGTTGCCGTGATCGTGGGGAACCACGTTCCCCTATCCATCCTCACCGCTATCTGGTGGATAGCCGCGGTATTCACCTTTGCGTCCAGCCTTTTCTATGTGTATAGAAACCTATCACTGCAAAGCAACGCCCATCGGTAAGGCGCTTCGCGTGTTCAATCAAAATCCGCATAAATCTCGCCAAAATTAATTTCGGCAAAGGTGGAACGTTCATATTGCTTCTTCAAGGAAAGCCTCGCCTCTTGCAACTCAGGGCTGGCGCTTCCGTTTCGGATGGCGGCTGAGGCCTCTATGAAACCGGCGAGATTGTCTGCGGCCTTAACAAGTTCACCGTCCTTCGGATTATACACGTCTTCGTTGTACGAGTTGTTGATTTCCTTGCTCGTCACCCGTTCCCGCTTCCCGTTTTTTGTGACGACACTATCAAACTCATCCTCCGTGTACATCCGTATCTCCGGATGCCATTCCACCGGTATCAGGCCGTAGACCTCCTTTTCCATCTGCTCCTTCTCGTATTCCCGGATCAGGTCACTCAGTCCTTCAACGGACCTCTTTACGGGTGATATGATGTCGCGGGTAAGCACTTCGGGCAGGTCGTGGAACAGGCCGGTGAGGTAGTTGTTGACGCACCGGCTCCGGCACGCCTTTACCTCCAGGGAAAACAGGTATGAGAGGTTGGCGACAAAGAGAGAGTGTCCCAGCACGGACGTCCTGGGTATCCGGTGGAGGTGCGACCAGCGCGATTGGAACCTGAGTTGTCCGCACAGGTGGATGAAGTTCCTGTAGCGTTCGTGCCTGGCAAGCTGATCCATGCCCTTCAGGCCGTAGTATTTTTCTTGTTTTTCCTGCAAGTCTTTTTTAATGGTTGTTATTTCGTAACCGTCGGGATTTGCGCGTTCGATGATGTTGAATTCCCACTTTGTGGCGTAAAAGTGGGCAGCGCTGAGGATTCTTTTGTTGAGGGTATCGTCGCTTTTGGAAAAATAGTCCCTGAACCTTTTGCAGAAATCAGCACCAAGCGGCGAGATGATGCACTCCAGTTCCTGGTACACCCATTCATTGAGGCGGCGGTATTTTTCCGCGTCCGCCTTGATTTTGTAGAAGATAGGAGGCTTCAAATCGGTGATAACAATGCGCTGCAGGAGTTCGAAGATACCCCCTTCGATAATATCCAGCCACCGGAACCCCGGCTCGCCTTCCTCAAACTTGCCCAGGAAATAGGCAATAACCATCTTGTGCGCCTGCTTATCGAGTTCGATGAATTCGATGGGACGTATTTGATCGTTCCATCTTTGCATGTATGCGGCGCTGAATATTTTTAACAGCAATGCCTTTCGTATCATGCCATTTTATAGCTGAAATCCGGCCTGTTGGCAAGGTATTTTTGCATATCATGCAAGGAACCTGGCCTGGATGTGTTTGTTTACGTATATTTCCCCACCCAAAGTAAATTAAACCCGAAACTCGAAATCCGAAATCCGAAACTCGAAACTTAAAACCACAACGACTACGGATGTTCTACCATTAACGACAGCCCACAATCAGGACACTCTTTTGCGTCAGGGCTTACGGCATAACCACAGGCGGGGCATTTTCCCTGTAGTGCCCATTCCTGAGAGGTTTTGATTTCGGGATGCTTTTGCGTGTAGTATTCTTCTATAAAATCATGGGCGGCGTGCGCCTCGCTTTTTGTGGTTAAAAGAAGGTACTTGCCGCCGCACTTTCCCGTGCTGCAGCCCGGCGCCAATCCGATTTTAGCGGAAAAGCTATTACTGGCAAGTAAACGAGATAATTCCATAACAATCTCTTTGCCGCCTTCCCTGATAGGCACCCATTCGTCATCGGGTTGCACGGGAACCGCCGGTTTGTTGTTCCTCTCCTTTTCAATCTCTTCCGGTGTTTTCAGAGGGACACCGCAATCCGCACAGGTAGCGATATGCGCATAATATTCTGAACCGCATTTCGGGCAAAGTTTTATTTTCGTGGTAGACATATCTGATATTACCTGGTAAAAATCCGTAACGGCTCAACAGCGGCATCGCCGGTTGAAGTAGGGCAACCCTTTTGGGTGCAACCCCAGTAAATATTCAAAGCTCTTAAAGCGCGGGGGTTCATCCCCCGCTGGGCGTACATTCCCAATGCCATTGGCCGACCACGAAGGTCGGCACTACAAAAATTATAAAGGCGAAAGGAGTTTATCAAATATCGTTGATGAGTGCAAGAATTATGTGGTTTACATGGCAATGAATGCGAGCAAGACTGAGCCAAAAACATAGGAACCACCGATTACACAGGGGTTGAATTATTACAACCCACGGAATTGAGTATTGATTCAAATTATCTGTTTGACAAACTAGCCAAAATCGTGATACAAATGCAACAATTGTACTTTACTTGTTTTTATGAAAGGATTTCTGAAAAATGTTCAAAAAAGTGTTACTGCCAATGGGATTGCTGTTGTTTGTTTCAAATATATTGTATGCCTTTGATTCGGGTACTTTTCACGGCAAGGTTATCGATGGTTTTGGTAAACCGGTAATTGCCGTTGACGTTATTTCATCCTCAGACAGTTCTAGGTCCAAGGCCATCTCCGATCAATCAGGGAACTTTGCCGTTAATTTCCACACGGGCAACATTAAGATTACCTTTAAAAAGGACGGTTACGTGCCATTCAATATACCCTTATCTCTTGATGAGGCAAGTGACTTGTCACTTGGCGATATTACGTTGTGGAAGGTGCCGCCAAAGGGGGGGCTTTTTGTTGTAGGCAGCGGCGATTACGCGGAAATTAGTACCAGTGAATATTACTCTGAAAGCAGCAGCAAGGAACGGCAATATTATGTAAGGGGATCGCCAACGGTAATAAAAAGCCGGGAATTCAAGATCATAGATTTCCAGACGGACAGCCCCATGGTCACGGGAAAAACACTCTACAGCGTTAATTCAAAAGGCTCTATGGGATGCATCACCTTCTATCCTACCCAAAAGTATAACCTGAACCGGGCAGATGACACCTATAGTAAAATAGCGGACAACGTAGGTATGAGGAAAATCAATCTGCCCCCGGGAAGGTATTTTTACTGCGTCGGGGAAATTACGATACGGTCCAAGTCCGGTCTTGGCTTCTATTTTGAGATATCCTCTTAATTCGAACGAGCGTTATTTCTGACTCGAAAATTCGAAATTAAGTGTTGATTAAACAAGCACTTATGAATTTTCACCGTTTCCGGGTGTTGCAAATGCAACATGACGACTTGTTCGATATTCGATATTACTATGTGATTTTTTAATCATGGAAAGGATAGCGTATGTCTCTGTCATCAATGTCTTCAATCTCTGGAATAAAGGCCGCTTTCGGTATAATGGGCGTATCGTCACACAATACGGCAAATCTTAATACCAATGGGTTTAAAAAGCAGACCTCTAACCTGCATGAAGAAATAAATGGCGGGGTTACCCATACGGTCGGAAAAAACACAGAACCTGGCGCGATCTACTTGGATGCGGATGGGAATATGGTTGAATCGTCAAACGTAGACATCGCAGAAGAAGCCGGAAGCCGTGTAGGCGCCAAACACCTTCTTTCTGCCAACCTAAACGCACTCAAGGTCGCCGATGAGATGCAAAAGAGCTTGATTGATATTTTGCTTTGACTTCCGTGAACACTTGCCGGCGATAGCCTGGTGATCCCAATATGTGGCGGCTTGTAAATTGTCGGGGCCGCCATACTAACCCCAATGAGTTGCCACCGCCTTCGAGGATGTAATAACCCTCAGAACCTTTCTGCTAGTGATTAATTTGTTGACAATAAAAGGCAATTTTGCTACCTTATTTGCCCTGACAAGACAATGGCGCATAGAAACGGAAGATAAATTAGGCATTTGGCGGCTTTTTTGTTCCCACGCAGGGACACGGTCGCCGTGTCCCTACATTGAAATTCCTATACATTAAATTAGGCTTTCGGCAACTCTCATCCGCGCAACCGAGACGGTTACTCTACCGGTTTGAAATTCCTACACATAAATGTTTCAAGGAGGGGTCTTGAAGTTTTTCAAAGTGCGTTCCCTACTGTTTCTCCTTTTTTTCCTGGTCGGTTGTGCCACGGTAACAGACTATCCTGAACAAGTTGAGGCGCCGATCTCGCGCGCGAAACAGCAGGAAGCGCAAAAGAAGTTAAGTACCCCCGAAGTAAAAACATACAAAAGAAGGATTGCTGTTGCCCGGTTTTCCAATGAAACCAGATATGGGCGGACTTTATGGGATCAGAGGGACGAAGACCTTGATCCTCTGGGCAAGCAGGCTTCAGACATGCTGATGAGCAAGCTTGTCGCCTCTGGAAAGTTTCTTGTTTTTGAGCGCCAGGACCTGGCGAAAATCAAACGTGAGCAAGCCCTTTTGGACTTAAAACAATCCAATCTCGTCGGGGTCGATACCCTAATCATCGGTTCTGTCACTGAGTTTGGTCGTTCCGTCGGTGGAAAAAGCGGTTTTTTAAGTTCAACCAAAAATCAGGTTGCCCAAGCAAAGGTTGAAATTCGACTTGCTGACGTGCGTAGCGGACATGTATTTTTTTCTGCCACGGGAAGCGGAGAAGTCAATACTGAGTCTGGAGAAATTGTCGGGTTTGGTAGCCGCGCTGATTACGATACGACGTTGAATGATAAAGCCATCGCTGCGGCCATTTCAGATGTGTTGAATGAGCTTATGTCAAAGTTGGAAGAAAGGCCGTGGCGGACGGATATTCTAAAACTTGACGGAACTCAGGTTTTTATCAGCGGTGGAAAACATCAAGGAATTACCGTTGGCTGTGTTCTGGCCGTTATGCGGGAAGGCCTGAAAGTGAAGAGCCAGCAGTCCGGATTCGATATTGACTTGCCGCCGGCAGAAGTGGGTACCATTCGTGTAATGAGCCAATTCGGTGATAATGAAGTGAACGAAGGGTCGGTTTGTGAAATCATCAACGGTTCATTCACAAACGATAGTAAGGGTGAACTGTTTGTTATTGAAAAGAAGGAACACAAACAATGAAATATTTGATTATCCTTTTTTCCCTAATGGTTCTGGCGTTCGGGTGTGCCAATCCGTCAGGTGGGGTTCGTGTACCGGACAAACGTCCGAGCATTGTCGTCCAAAATGCCCCAACGGACGCTATTGTGATGGTGGATGGCCTGGATATGGGATTAGCAAATGATTACGACGGCAAGGAAAAAGCGTTACTCATAGAGTCAGGCACTCACAAGATCGAAGTGATCAGCCGCGGTATATCAATCCTTTCCGAGCAGATATTTCTTGGAAGCGGAGAATTGAAAACATTCAAAGTCGGTCCCTCTGGAGAGATAAAATGAGGACAAGGCTCCTTTTACTGTTGACGGTTATACTCTTAGGTCTTTCCGGTTGTGCCGCTACTAATAAGTACCACTGGGGTAATTACGAAAAATCGCTCTACGGATACTATAAAAATCCCTCTGAGTTGGAAACGCTGACGGAAAGCCTGGCAAATATAATTGCAGAAGGAGAAACGGATGGAAAAGTGCCGCCGGGTATTTATGCAGAATATGCATACATTCTTTACATTTCAGGGAAAAAACAGGAATCAATTAGCTATTTTGAAAAAGAGAAAAAATCCTGGCCGGAATCAAGCGTATTGATGGAAAAAATGGTAACCATGGCGAAGGGCGGCGATAAGAAGGAGTCTTCTCAAAACACCGAACCGGCGCCCGGTGGAGGCATCGTTCAATGACCTCGCGTAAAAAAACGCCTTTTACCGTTGCCATGTTCGTCTTTTCTTTGGCGGCTGGTTGTTCAACGACTTCCCCTCCAAAAGATTATACTAAGTTTCGCGAGTTGGACCCAAAGGCCATTTTGGTTGTTCCTGTGGTGAATCGGAGTGTGGACGTTAATGTGCCGGACTATTTTCTTACCACAATAAGCCGACCCGTAGCAGAACGGGGCTATTATGTTTTTCCCGTAAACCTGGTTAAACAAATACTTCAGGATGATGGACTAGCCGATGCAGACATGGTACACGCCTCTAACCCGATCCGGCTTGCAGAATTGTTTGGGGCTGACGCCGTTCTTTACATATCTATAGAACGATGGGATGCACAGTATCTCGTGCTATCCACCCAAATAACCGTGAAGTTCAAATATATTCTCAAGTGCGGAAAGACAGGGGAGACAATATGGGAATCATCTGAAACTATGATTTACTCTCCTCAGCAATCCGGCGGAGGCGGTCTGGGTGGTTTGGTCGCCATGGCTATAACAGCCGCAGTCGCCAAGGCCGTTCCCAACTATATTCCGCTTAGTCAACAAGCCAACAAAAATGGAGTAACAAAGCCACATAGTGGACTACCAGCCGGTCCTTACCTGGACACATACGGGAAAGATAAAGATATGTTTTAGCTGGGTTAGTCAAGCATCTATCAAAACCCGTAGACCTCGTTGATATATCTCAAAAATCTCTATTCAACGACCTCATTGAGGAAACCGGGGTAAAAGTTCCACCCTGACAATTGCCCGTAGCAGTCAGGTAATTATATCTGGCATAGAGGCCTGTGCCAGTTAAATCCGTTTTTTTATACACCCGGCCATTCGTACTGCCGTCTTAATTGCCTCCATCATGGAACGCGGGTCAGCAACGCCTTTGCCTGCAATATCGTATGCAGTGCCGTGGTCGGGAGAGGTGCGGGCAAAGGGGATTCCCAGGGTGATGTTTACGCCCGTTTCAAAGGCGTGCAGCTTCAGGGGGATTGCGCCTTGGTCGTGGTAGATGGCGACGACGGCGTCGTGGTTCCCCTTCAAGGCTTTGAAGAAAATCGTATCGGCAGAGACCGGCCCGATGCATTGGATGCCGTTTTTTTGCGCCTTTTCGATGGCCGGCGCGATAATCTTTTTTTCCTCACTGCCGAATATGCCCTCTTCGCCCGCATGGGGATTGAGGCCACAGACGGCTATCCTGGGTTTTTCGAGACCGAAAAATCGCTTAAGATTGTCGTTGGTGATGGTTATTGTCTCAAAAACATCTTCGATGGTGATCAGTTGCGGCACTTCCCTTAAGGCAACGTGCGTTGTCACAAAAGCGACCCGTAGTTTTCCGCCCGCCATCAGCATGACGACACGTTTCACCCCTGAAAAAGTCTTGAGTATTTCGGTATGCCCCGGATACCCGTATCCGGCGGCATGGATGGCCTCCTTACAGATGGGCGCAGTTACAAGCGCGTCAATATGCCCGCTCATAGCCAGATTAATGCCCTTTAGGATGCACTGCACCGACATGTCGCCTCCTTCTATCGTGACCTTTTTCTGCCCCGGAAGATATGATTCAACGTCACCCATCGGCAGCAATGAAATGGGGCAATCCGACGCCTCCGCTTCCGAAAGATGGGAGATGCTTTGGTATCGAAGCGGGATGTTCAGCGCCCCGGTTGTCCACTCGAAGACATTTTTACTGCCAATAATGACGTAATGGGCAAGCCTCCTTATTGTGGGAGATTTTAAAGACCTCAAGATAATTTCCGGGCCAATCCCATACGGGTCACCCATCGTAATTCCAATCAACGGTTTTGTTCTTTTATTATTTTCCATAGCGATATTATTAATGAGGCTTAGCCTCAGACCAATTAAATTATATAGGAATAACGTACGTGTAGCGGCAAGGCGTGCCTTGCCGCTACGTTGTTAAATGTCACCGAAGGCCTAATTTATCGGTAGCACAGGCGTCCCGCCTGCTGTTTTTTTAATGCAGGCGGGACGCCTGCGCTACAAATGCCGTCGCCGTAGGCGACATAATTTAAAATATTTGGAACCGTAGATTTTACCGGTTTGGTATTTGACGGTGCTGGAGAAATCTCTAACAATTCTCAAATCCATACAAATGCTCAAAATACGCCCGCACAATCTCGCCGACACTCCATGCCTGGGCGATACAACCACGCGGCGTGTGGGGATGGTCTCCATCAAATATCTCAGAAACGGTTCCAACGCCAGCATCAAGGAGATGCCCATAAAACGGCTTAAACAGCCCTTCAATATATGCATGAGAGCCTTCCGCACCCGCGTAAGCCTTGGTATATGCGGAGATGTACGGGCCTATGAGCCACGCCCACGCCGTCCCCTGGTGGTATGCCCTGTCCCGCTCGTACTGGTTTCCGTAATAACGGCCAATGTAGTCTTTATCCAGGGGTGACAGGCTTCTCAGACCATACGGGGTTAACAGGTGTTTTTCTACAACGTCCACCACGCTCCGCTGCTTTTTTAGCGGCAACATTGAATAGGGCAGACTCACGGCAAATATCTGGTTGGGGCGAATTGCCGCGTCCTTTACGTTGTCATGGATGTAATCAAACAGGTACTGACCGTCAGAAAACCAGAAGGCGTCCAGGAACGATTTTTCCACCTTCTGTGACAACGCATTATACTCAGCAAGCTCACTTGCCAGGCCCATTTCACGGGCAAAAAACGCCATAATCTTCAACGCATTGTACCACAAGGCATTAATTTCAACCGCCTTGCCTATGCGGGGCGTCACCACCCAATCGCAAACCTTGGCATCCATCCACGTCAACTGGATACCCTCAACGCCCGCATGGATCAGGCCATCGGAATCCATGCCGATATTATACCGGCTTCCCTTCTTATACCATTCAACAATTTCCCTCGTTACCCCGTACAAATCCTTGCGAATGGTCTTCAGGTCTTTTGCAAAGCGGAGGTATTGATATACGGCATTGATGTACCACAACGAGGCGTCAACCGTATTATATTCAGGCGTCTCGCCATAGTCAGGAAAACGGTTAGGGATCATCCCCATATCCACAAACTGAGCATAAGTCAGCAGTATCTCCCGTGCGTCATCAAACCGGCCTTGCACAAGGGTAAGCCCCGGCAGTGAAATCATGGTATCCCGTCCCCAGTCTCCAAACCAGGGATACCCCGCGATCATGCTCTTTTTATTACTGCCCCGTTTAACAATAAAACTATGTGCGGCAAACAAGAGGGCGTCTAAGGCCTCAGCGTGTTTAACTTCCTTGCTTTCGCCTTTATGTACGGCCTTTTCAACAGCAACTTCGCTGCAAGAAACAGGCTCACCGGAAACCTTTTCCCTGGAGTGATTAAGGATGGCAGAGGAAGAGGAACTGGCTATCGGGTTCTGCGCCGGCTGTGGTAAGCGCAGCCCCGCCCTGCGTTTGATTTCCCCGTTAAACAGACCCGAAACGTCAACCTCGCTGTGCGGATGCAGAGATGCCACGACAAAGAATTCCGTGTCCCCGCTTACATCAAAGTTCAATGCAAAGGGGCTAAAATGGTCTTCATGCGCCTCCAGACCACGTTCGATCTCCTTTGGGTATTCCATATTCTTGTACCAAAAGGAATCTTTGTCCATTGATTGCGCATTGTGAAAAAGATAGAGCGGTGGGAGGCCCTCGTAAGGACGCAGGAACACCCCATGAGGTATCGGTTCATAACGAGCATTCAGCGCCGGATTTTCATGGGTAAGCCAATGGTCATCGCGAAATGCAATCAAAACCCGTACCTTTAAAAACAGGGGAGCGGCCGACACACCGGACGCGCTAATCCGGTACCGTATTACCGTAGTATTTTCCCCATAGACCATAAACACGCTTTTTTCGATGGTTACGCCACGAATAATGTAAGTGAAGGTGGGAACTGGTGTCAGGTTAAATCGAACGAGGTTTTTGTAGCCTTCCGGATAGATTGCATTGGGATAGAAATTCGTCGATAGTGGGAACTGGTCTTCTCCCACAGACAAAGACTCTTCCAGCTTTGAAAGCGTAAGGATTCGCCCCAACGGCGGCTTTGTGGCCGCCATGAGCAGCCCGTGGTAACGCCTTCTATTTGCTCCCGTTATTGTGGAGGAGGCGTAGCCGCCAATACCGTTGGTTTCCAGCCATTCCTTCTCAGCGGCTAGTGAGAGGTTGGTGCAGACGTCTTTGTCAAATGATATGAAAGATGGCATTTTATATGGTAGGTTTACTAGCGCCCAAAATCAGCGGCGGTGTTTTGCCGTCCGCTGGATGCTCTCTTTTCCAAACTTCGGATTGGGAACGTTCCTGTACCAGAAGTTCCTGTTTCATTTTTCCCGGAAGATTTCGTTAATCCTAATTCTGTAGCAACAACAGCAAATGGCCGTCCTTGTTGATTTTTGAGGTCGGCTTTTGCCTTGCGTATTTCTATTTCGTATTGCATTTTATATCATAGGCACATAAATCAATACGCCTGGGAAGCAAAAATCTTCCCGTCTTGTTTATAACGACATTGTCACGACAAACGGTTCCCCTGTCCTGGAAATTTCAGGCGAATTTCAGCCAGGATTTTCAAACCGCCGTTGTCCAGCATTCTTTGGGCAAGTTCATTGCCTACCTTTGCCGCCTCACTAACCGGCCCGCTGTGGCTGTCCCGTATGCAGTGATCACCATCAAGCTTACAAATTATCGCTTCCAGGGAAACCACGTTTCCCTCTACCTGTGCATAAGCTCCGATGGGCACCTGGCAGCCGCCTTGCAGCTTTGCCAACAGCGCGCGTTCCGCTTCTACGGCAATCCGGGTATTTTTATCATCCATTTTCGATACAATTTTGTTGATTCGGTCATCTTTGTCCCTTATTTCAATACAAAGCGAACCCTGCCCTACCGCCGGCAGCATGATATCAAATGGTATAACCTGGCTAACCGGTCCGGTGTAACCCATCCTGATCAATCCGGCATGAGCGACAAGAATGGCATCAAGATCGTCTTCATTGAGTTTCTTGATCCGCGTATCCAAATTGCCGCGCAGGTCGAGGATCTTAAAATCAGGCCGAAAACCCAGCAACTGCGCCTTTCTGCGGAGGCTGCTTGTGCCTATGCGGGCGCCTTCAGGCAGTCTTTCCAAAGAAACGTTGGTCGCGCTAATCAGCACGTCATGGGGGTCTTCGCGTTTTGGGGTAGCGCCGATGATTAACCCCTCGTGTATCTCCGTTGGAACGTCTTTGGCGCTGTGTACGGCGATGTCTATCTTTCCATTAATTAAGGCCACCTCCAGTTCCTTGGTAAACAGGCCAACACCGCCCAGGCGGGATAACGGCACGTCGGTAATTTTATCCCCCTTTGTCGATATTTTCTCTATGTGAAATTCATAACCGGGATTAAGCCGTTTAAGCTCTGAAATAACCCAATTGGTTTGAATTAGCGCTAGTTTACTTCCTCTGGAACCGACAACCACTTGTTTTCCCGTTACCAATGTCAACCCTCTCTACATGATGAAAAGCCAAAGTATAATGCGAGTCCACACAAACAATAAATACTTCTGTAAATTTCATGCAAATGATATCATAATATATAAGAAGAGTCAAACGAGTTTGTTGGACTGAAATTGGAAAAATAACCAGATGTATAGGAAATTCAAACCGACTTTGTAGTGGCAAGGCGCGCCTTGCCACTACGCTGTTGAATGTCGCCGTAGGCCTAATTTAACAGATAAATACCCACAAAATCTGTGGAATCTGTGGTTCCAAACGTTTTTTTTCAATCTGATGCTTTGCTTTATAAAATTCATAAACATCCACCGGAGTATACACAATGAAAACAAACTTTCTTACAAAAGGCCTGCTTATCGCGGTCTTCATATTCTTTTATTCTCTTCCCGCAACCTACGGAGAAACGCCTCCGATTGCAGCGCGTGCAACACTCCTCAGTAACCTTATTTCCGCCGGGGACGCCTTTTCTGTTGCCGTTACCCTCGCCATTGCCCCGAACCACCATGTTTACAAAGACCAGGTTGCCCTGGAAAGCGCCGACACGGTGCGATTTGTCATAACGTCGGTAGAAATGCCGCCCGGAAAGATTACCCATGACCGTTACCTGGAGAAAGAAGTGGAACTGTACGAGGGGACGGTCGAGTTTAGAGTCCTTGTTCAAACGGCAAGAAACATCCCTTCCGGCATACATCAGGCAAAGATTCTGATACGCTATCAAGGCTGCTCGGACGCCTTTTGCTTTGCCCCAAAGGTTGAAGAGTTTACGCTCCCCGTTGAGATATCGCCGGCCAGGTGGACAACTGCCGTTGTTCACGAAAGCGAAACACCTGCCCCGCCGGTTTCAACAACGGCAAGCAAAACCGGGTCAAGCGGCTTCCAGAAGTCCCTTGAAAGTAAAGGGATTTTCTTGTCACTCATACTCATCTTTCTGGCAGGCGTCGGCATGAGCTTCACGCCCTGCGTATACCCCATGATACCCATTACCATAGCCGTAATAGGCGGTCAGGCGTCGGGCGATCAATCGGCAGAGAAAAGGCACTTAAGGTCACTCATCCTTTCACTGATCTACGTCCTGGGCATAGCAATTGTGTACGCCGCAATGGGCGTCACCGCGGCGTCCACCGGCGCGCTCTTTGGCACGGCGTTGCAAAGTCCGTGGGTTATCGGTTTTGTTGTGGCAGTCTTTCTCGGTCTTGCCATGAGCATGTTTGGCGTATATTATTTGAGGGTGCCTTCCTTTATCTCAGACCGGCTCGGGACAAAGGCCAGGCAAGGGTTTGCCGGGGTTTTCATCATGGGTATGGTCTCCGGTATCGTAGCATCCCCCTGCATTGGACCCGCGCTGGCCAGCCTGTTAGTCTACATAGCAAGCACGGGAAACAGATTTTTGGGATTTGTAATGCTTTTTGTCTTTGCATGGGGATTGGGGTTAATTTTAATCATATTTGGCGCCTTTTCCGGCGCCATAAAATCCCTTCCGAAATCGGGGGGATGGATGGAAACCGTTGAAAGGTTTTTCGGGCTGCTTTTGGTTGGCGCGGCGATTTACTATCTGAGACTTATCATACCGGAAAGCGCATTTATCGTCATCCTCGGTATCTTCCTCATTGTCACAGCGGTATTTTCAGGCGGTTTTGACCGTTTAACCCCAGAAAGCAACACATTCCATCGTGTGAAAAAATCCTTCGGCCTCGTAGTCTTCATCTTCGGGATGTACTTCATTGTGGGACATCTCATAATGAAGGGACTTATCCTCCCTCCCTTTTCCTCCAGCGCCGCAAATCAACGGGTAGCGGCAAGTGAAAAGATCGATTGGTTATCCAACGAGGAAGAAGGCATCCGCAAAGCCAGGGACGTCGGCGCCGTTGCCATGATTGATTTTTGGGCCGAATGGTGCTCCGCCTGCCTTGAGCTTGAAAAAACGACCTGGACGGACGCCGAGGTCATCAAAGAGACAAAAAAGCAGGTAAACATCAAAATCGACTGCACCAATACCAACGATCCAAAGATCAAACAGCTTTGGGCTAAATACGGCATCGTCGGCCTGCCTACCATCATTTTTATAGACAAAAACGGCGTTGTAATGAAAGACAAGACCATCACCGGCTTCGTCAATGCAGAAGAGTTTCTGCGGCGCTTATGACCTTTCCTGGGTTGATTGCCTGGATAGGACACGCGGTGGAGGATATCAACGCCCGCCGCGCCCTTTGGCATTACGGGGAAAGATACGCAGAGAAACGGTTCCGGTTGTAGGCTCCCGTCCCATGCCGGTGCAGCCAAGACATCCTGATTCATGAATATAGCCAAAAGTTCGACAAGGAAAATCGCATCTCCGGCAACATCAATAGCTTATTTATACAAGAAGCGTATGGATTAAGTGAGTCCTTTCTTACGCTCGAACTCCCTCAATAATGGAAACCCCTGCGCACGTTGGAACGATACGGTTTAATCTCAGGCCAGAAGCGGCGAACAGCCTCTTGTACTCCTCTTCGGTGCGTTCACGCCCGCCGATGAGCAGCATCATGAGGTCAAGCCACTTTCCAAAACAGGGTTCGTTCCCGGCCGGAATAACTGTTTCAACCACCAGCACCTTGCCGTCGGGGTTCATGGCGTCGCGGCAGTTGCGCAGGATGGTGATTGCCTCGCCGTCTTCCCAGTCGTGAATGATATGCCGCATCATATAGGCGTCTGCGCCGGCAGGAACGGAAGAAAAGAAGTCGCCTCCAATAATCCGGCTACGGTTGGACAAATCGGGGGTTGACAGGTTTGGGCGGGCGATTGTCGATGGCGTTGCGGCGGGTCAGC
>JACVXV010000044.1 GCA_015661205.1 Candidatus Brocadiaceae bacterium | reverse complement strand
TTTCTCATTTTGGGGCGGCCTGTAATATCCAAAATAGCTTCAGGATGTTTAGAAGCAACCCTTAATAGTACCCGAGCCGGTCCTTCAGGTTTTCGCCGTCCCTGTTCCCAGTTGCGGAGTGTGGCGACACTTATACCCATAAGAGAAGCGAATTTATCCTGGGATAGGCCGTACTGTTCGCGTATATTCCGTACTTCTGACTCAGGGAACTCAATGCTGCGCAAAGGTTTCATTTTTCCCTTCATAATAGCAGCGCCTTGCTTAACGCTTTCAAGTAATTCCTCAAATAGTTCTTTTTTCATTTATACTCCTTTTCAATTATCTTTCTCAATTGTTTGATTTGTTCCGATGTCAAGTCATCCTGCTCGCTTTTTGGATATGCATAAAGGAGAAGAAGTACGTCATGCGATACGACCCAATAATAAATAACTCTTATCCCGCCTCACTTTCCATGACCGCCAGCAGACCATCGTAATTTTCTTAAACCACCGCTTCCAGATATCATTTTTCCGACATCCGGTCGATTGACTAAATGAGCTTGCAGAAGACAATATTCTTCGTCAGGTATTAATTCCTGGATTCGTTTCGTGAATATTTGGGTCTCGATAATTAACACAACTTATAATACGCCACTGACGTAGATCAAGGCAAGATAATTAATATTTATTTTATGGCCTAACATTAAGTATTTTATCCGTAGTTGAGCCGAATAATAATTGTGAACTGATTTTGTCCGAAATTGAGAAAGTTGTAGACTGTTTTTCTATTATCCAAACAGTCCTTCTTAATTCAATCAATCGTTCCTCGTTGTACATGGTTTTCTCATTCTCGGCGGGGAGTATAGCACTGGCGTCGGGATAAAAGAAAAACCAGTTTCTCCCGCCTGTCCAGCGGGATGTTTGTAGATGCTGGTACTCATAGGAATTCCACGTGATTTATCATGTTTTCAGATTGTGTAGTCTCCCAGAGTAGTTTCAATTTTCTGTGCAACGCCCTTAATAGTATCCCGTCTTTTCTTAATTTCTTCGTCCATCATACTTCTGTTTTCATAATAATATGATAGCGCATCATGTATTGCTTCAAGTGTTAAATGAGGGTGTGCATCAATGATCTGATCCGGAGTAAGGCCAAGACGGTCGTATTCTATTGCAATGTCAATAACCCTCATTCTTGTGCCTGTTATTGCAGGGCTACCCTTTGAAATTCTGGAATTTATGGATATATTAGGGATGTTTCAATTGTTTAACCACGGATGTTTTCATAATTTAGTCCCAATGAGATGATAGGAAATTACTTTTTCATTAAAGCAAGATTCCTTCCTTCAACATGGCTGTGGATTTCCCCTTTGATCCATCACGAATTATTGGAAATGTCTCCTTTTAAGACAGAGGTTAGTAATGGATTGTTCGGCCTTTAGGATTTCTTCGCCGTTTTTCTAAGCTTTTTGGGCAGTAGAGGAATTAAACAACGTAAAGCCTTATTCACAGATTCCGAGTCAGGAAAATATGCTCGAATATCTGGTTCCAGAACAACTGCACTCTTTTTCGGTATCACGTCTTTAACAACAATTGTGCCATCTACCTTATGAATAGTGATCGTATATCCAGCTTGCATAGCTCTATAATGCTTACCACGTACTCCACCTGTAAAGTTATATTCGGCACGCATATCGTTGTTCTCCATGTGTACTATTTTAGATATTGCCTTCTTCATAACATTTTCGCTCCGATAGGGTTGCCTTACGGCAACTGATAATACGTATGTTCGATCCACGTTCGGCATAAACTACTAACAGAACACGGCCGTTGTAGATATCGCCGCCCGTCTCACATCACTATGATGATTTCACCGGGCTTTGTCTTCTCAAGAGCCGTTAGGACTTCATGCCCGATGAAGTCGCGCTTCAGATAGCGCGTAACACACTCGTCAAGCAGCACTTTCATAACCGGTTAGTAACCTCTCTTTGGATTCTTCCAAGACGGCTAAAACTTGCTCACACGTGACACTCGGAAATTGGTTGAGGAACTCATCAAGAGACTCGCCCCCCTCCAAACAATCGAACAAATTTTGAATAGGTACTCGAGTGCCAAAGAAAACGGGGGTTCCACCAAGCTTTTCAGGGTCGATTTCAACTAAATTCTTATTGTTGGACATAGTTAACGCTCCATACGGCTTTATAAACAAACGACTTGAAATTCTCTGCCTTATTTAGTAAAGTCTTAATCAGCATTGCCTCTCCTCCTTGTTTACGATATTTTCTCAATAAAAACATCTTACACCTTTTTGGGTTAATCCACGGTATAAGAAAAACGTTTCATGGTAATGGCGCCCACGGGACAACGTTTAACGCACAATCCGCACCTGATGCACTTCTCTTCGTCAATGACCATTGCTGCATCCCAATTGCCTGAGGCTATATCCTCTCCGTTCGAATCGCTTGCCACCTCAATTTGCTCCCTCGACGCCATAGATATGCAATTGTTCGGGCAGACGTCAATACAGCCGCCGCACAGTATACACGTTTCATCAATAAAGATATTATAGTGGCAAAGCAGGCACCGGCTTGCTTCTTTTATGGCATTTTCACGGGAAAGGCCAGGTTCCGCTTCTGCGTTTAAGCAGGGCTTTTCCTTTGCTGCGCTGACGTCCGCACGTTGTCTCGGTATGGTCTCGTAGTCCGTTGTCCTTTCCGAAGGCGCTTGCTCCTTGTAAAAAAAACGATAACTGGTTTTCTCCTGTCCCGTTAAAAAGGCGTGTATCGACCGCGCCGCCTTTCTGCCGTCAGCAATCACCTCAATCACGTTTCTGGGGCCGGTTATGCAATCACCACCGGCAAACACACCCGGCTTCGTGGTCATGAAATTTTCCTGATTTACGAGCGGCATTCCCAGCCGGGTTACTTCGATTCCTAATGTGTGGGAAAGGAATGACAAGTGAGGGGATTGCCCGATTGCCGCTATTATCATACTGGCCGGGATGGTAAAATTGCTTCCGTCAACGGGTATTGGACGTCTCCGCCCTTTGCCGTCCGGTTCGCCCAGGGTATTTTTTAAACACTCTATCTGTGCCACCTTCTGGTCGCGTCCCGCTAAGATGCATATTGGCGACGTCAAATAGTGCATCTGTATGCCCTCTTCCTCCGCCATTTTTACCTCGATTTCTCCGGCAGGCATTTCCTCCAGGGTGCGGCGATAAATGATGGAGACCTCCCGTGCGCCCAGCCTCAACGAGGAACGCGCACAGTCTATTGCCGTAAATCCGCCGCCAATCACCACTACCTTTTCCGGCACGGTCGTTAACGTCCCCAGGTTGGTGTCCCTCATGAAGGCAACACCGTGCAGCACCCCCGGAAGTTCTTCGCCGGGTATCTCAAGGAGTTGTGATTTGTGGGCGCCTGCGGCGATGTAAACGGCGTCGTTGGCGCGTAGCAGGCCGTTAAAGGCATTGGGGGAGTCTATGGCTGTATTCAGGTACAACTCAACGCCGAGGTTTTTTATCCAGTCAACGGTGTCTTCTGTTTTTTCGCGGGGCAGACGATAAGGGGGGATGCCCACGCTCAACATTCCGCCTGCTACCGGCAACGCCTCGTAGATGACAACGGTATGCCCGCGTATTGCCAGGTCGTGCGCGGCTGCAAGGCCTGAAGGCCCTGAGCCGATTATTGCAATGCGTTTCCCTGTCTTTTCTATGCCCGTCGGTTGTGGTGGAAATTTTTGTGAGGCGAAGTCTGCTGCGCCTCTTTTAATGGCACAGATGGAAATTGGCGTGTCAATCACGCCGCGCCTGCACGCGGTTTCGCACGGGTGCGTGCATACCCTGCCGAGGACGTGCGGTAAGAGGTTTGCCATGAAATTCAGGCGGAGCGACGAGTTAAAATCGCCCTCCACGGCGCGCTCAATATAGTTCATTGCCGGTGTATTAACGGGACAGGCGTACTGGCAATTGATATTTTCGCGGAACCAGTGGTCGTCGGCGACGAATATCTTGTCCTTCATAACGGGCTATTCCTTAATTTTGGCGATTATTCTGCCCTGTCCGTTTATCGTTAACAAATGCCTGCTTCAAGGCGATAAAGGTAAAAAAGCACAGCAATACGATAAGGCCAACGATAGGGATATTATCAGGCTTGGTTATAATTGTCCAGACGTGTTCCATAGTAAGACCAATTAAAAATGTTTGAAATCTGTGGTTCCAAGCTTTTTTTGCCGACAGATCAAAGCGGCCCGGAGATGCCGCCATCCTTGCGGATTCTCCAGAAGTGTACCATCATGAATATGCTGATAATGAGAGGTAGCGCTATACAGTGCCATACGTACGCCCGCAATAAGGCATTGTCGCCTACCAGCGAGCCGCCAAGTAGCGCGAACCGAATGTCGTTGTGCGCCGTCATGCCAAGTTGCTCCCCGAAGGGTCCCTCATGTCCCAGTAGCGGTGTTGAACGCGCCATATTCGTGCCAACGGTAACTGCCCAAAATCCCAATTGGTCCCATGTCAGCAGGTAGCCGGTAAAACTCAATAGGAGGGTAAGCACTAGTAGCACAACGCCCACGCACCAGTTAAATTCCCTGGGGTGTTTGTAAGAACCCGTTGAGAATACGCGGAACATGTGAAACCACACGGCTATGATCATTAAGTGGGCGCTCCATCGGTGGAGGTTTCTCAAAATTGCCCCAAAAGGCACCTGATATTCCAGGTCTTTGATGTCCCAGTAAGCGTTAGACGTCGTTGGCCGATAGTAAAACATTAGCAACACTCCTGTAACCGTAAGCATAAGAAACAGGAAAAAACTGATGCCGCCCATGCACCAGGTGAATTTAAATTGGACGGCGTGCCTTTTTACTTTGGCAGGGTGCAGGTGCAGGAAGACGTTTGAAACAATCTTCAGCATACGATTCTTCGGCGTATCGGCAAAGGAGTGCCTGAAAACGGACTTCCAGACCGATGAGTTGACGATGACGTCCTTGCACGCGCCAAACAATCCCTTTTCCTTCACCGTGTTCTTGTATTTTGATAGAAATGTTTTTTTTGGTTTTTGGGTCATATTACACTTTTATGAAAATAGCTAAAGAAAGAACTTCGAAACCACAGATTACACAGATTTCACAGATAAAAACAGCGACTGTTCAACGGAGAATAAAAAAACATAACACGTTAGTTTTTTGAAAAAATAACCCCGGAGGGGTGAAATATTAATAGCCAAAACGCCAAATACGATTAAGCTCCAGAGGTTTTTGGTATCTGCCTTGCTATCTATACCTTTAAAAATGCGCCAGGCTTCTCCCACTCGCTCCGTTCTCCCCGAAACCGTATCCCTTCATCAACCATTATTTGTCCGTCGTCAGCCAAAGAGACCCTGAATCTTTCAAGTGGTCTCGGCGCCGGGCCTTCTATATTGATTCCATCCGGCGTAAACCCACTTCCGTGGCAGGGGCATTTGAACTTCCCTTCCGATGCAAGCCAATTGGGGGTGCAGCCAAGATGGGTGCATTTTGCCTCGACGACGTACAGCTTATCAGCCTCCCTGACAATCCATATTCTAAACTGTTTTTTCAACCTTTCGCTTACCCCCGTGGTATACTGCGCGGGAAAACCGATCTTATATCTTGTGGGAGGCTCAAGGATGGTTCTGGGGAAGAAGAAACGCGTTATTGCGCCAAATATCGTCGTAAGAAAAACACCAATAAAACCCCATCCCAGCACATACAGAAATTTCCTGCGGTCCACCGGTGATTTAATCTTTTCCTCTACCGTTCCGTGCATGGTTGTTTACCGTGATTTACAAGGGTTATTAAGCATTTTCATTCTATTTGGCGTCTTCAATAATGCCCATATTCTATCAGTATTCTCAAGGCATTCAAAGGAATTTATTATTGATTTGTTCCTTTCCGGCAGGCGAGACGCCTGTGCTACGCTTGAAATAGGTGTAAAAACCGTAGGCGGAAAAGATACAGATTAAGGGTATGATGGGGTATCGATAGATGAGTCCGTCATCCACGCTTACGAGTGAATGCAACGTCGTATAATACAAAATTACGGTGATAAGGAGCGCCGGGATGGGTTTGAAGCCCGTATCCGTGAATGACCACCACCTCGACCGGTAGAATCCCCAAAAGGCCATGGGAAATACGACGATGTAAATGAGGGTGTCGGCGATTTTTTTCAAGAGAGAAGGCTTTTGGGTGGTGGGACCCCAGTAGGCAAGGAATCTTTTAAGGCACAATTTTGCATACTTCAGCGGGTGTTGCTTTACAAACGACTTGCCGGCCAGCTCTTTTTCTTTCGATGACATTGTATTGTTTACCTTCGGGTCATATTTTATCCGGTACAGCTCCAGCAATGGTGCACGAGCTTCTTGCTCATTATTCAGCATGTAGAATGCGTCCCAATCCTCGACGGTGGTAACGCTAAACGTGCCGTAGGTCGTGTAATTTCTGTATCCCCATGGCAGCAATGGCAGATAAAACGCCAGTAAAAACACGATGTTTCCGATGAGGAGGTTTTTTTTGGTTTTTTTTAAAAAAACTATTAAAAAATAAAAGACGATAAATACCGGCAGGTAAAGCGCCACGTTTCTGCATAAAAAAGAGATTGCGCAAAAAATACCTGACAAGGCCGTGTTTTTCACGTCAAGGTTGTTTTTTGTGGCCCTTATAAGAAAGAGGATGGTAAGTAACTGCAACGGGATATAGACGTTCTCGCTACGCAGGTAAGACGTCCACCATACAATAGGCGGATAGATGGACAAGAGGAACCCGGCGATTAATCCCACCGTGGAAGAAAATGCCTCTTTGGCAACGACGTACGTGAGGTAACAGCTAAGCGTCCCTAGTATTATTTGTGGCACGGCGTACACTAAAATGCTTGTGCCAAATAAGCGGTACAGGACGCTTAGGAAAAATGAGTACAGCGGCGGATAATGGTTGTTGTAGTAGGTGCCGGGTATCGGGGACGGCTTAAATGCCTCTGCGCCTACCGGGTACCGGAACGTGTCCGTAATCGTGAAGGTATACCCCTTTCCTTCGCTCAGGTTTACTGCCGTGTGATAGTATAATTGGGAGTCATCAATTTGGGGATATGCAGCCAGGCCATTTTCGTGAACGGAAATATGGTATTTGTGCATAAAGGCCGTAAGTGAATAACTTCGGGCAAGGACGGCGATGAATAAGATGGCAATCAGGATGATTTTGTTTGAAAACAAGGTGTTTTTCATAAGGTTAAATTTCAAAGTAGGGACACGGTGCCCGTGTCCCTCATACATGCTAAGTTAATGTATGCGCTATAAGCAATCGTGGCAACAGCAAGTTGAGGTTAACATAAAATCGAATATCGAACAAGGAATAACGAATGTCGAATAATAAAGGATATTTCCGCGATAATAGCCAATGAACGCTAATAAACTCAAAACAAAGGAAGATATGAGTGTTTAGTTTCAGTTTGTGTAGTGAAACGGCGCTCTTTATCCATACTTCATAATTCGAAATTCCTTGTTCGATATTCGTAATTCAATACACGGTTACATAGTAATGAGATGCTGTAGATGCCCTCCGTTTTTATCGTTCCGGGGTTTCGCCCCGTTAGAACTTGATCTCTACCGAGGTATGTCCGAATTGTTGGAACCTGTTTGTTTTTACTTTGACGTCACAGGGATTACAATGTCCAAAGACGTTGCATTCACGGAATTTCTCTTCGATCTCAAAATCTTCATCCAGGATGTTTCCAATCGGTTTTCTCCCTTCGTACAAGTCACTGTGGCACCGGTACACGTCGCCATTGCTTCCGACGATAAGTTCCGTCGTTTTGCATAAGACTTGTTTTTTGAATTTTTTGTCACACGCCCCTTCATAGCGAAACGTGCCATACATCTTTCCGTCATACTCTCCGAGGAATTCCTTTGTGCGAAAATCTATGCCTAATGAGGTGCAGTATTCCTTTGCCCGCACTATTTCCGCCTCCTGCGATGGGTGCATTACCCCCCAAATCCCGATACTAAAGCCGTTATTTTGTAATGTCAGGACTTTTTTGACGAGGGGTTCAAGGCTCATTGTTTCGGGGTGGTAGCTGACCCTTATTGAGGCATAAGGAGAACTTCTTTTAATTCTACCGGGCGGTACCTTCTTCACCAATTCGTCTTCGTTGAATTGCAGGTTGGTAAGCACGTCAACGTTGAGCGTGGGTTTTATATTGTTCAATATCTCAATAAAATCACGGTGCAGGCTGGGTTCTCCGCCTTGGAGTGAGATAGGCAGGTCGTCCCTGGAGACAATTCTGTTTAACCCTCTTATCCAGTCTTTTCCCGAAAGTTGTTGTTTTACAAACGTGCCTTTCTCAAAATAATTAATGCAGTAACTGCACCTGAGATTGCAGGCCAGGGATAAAAAAACGGCGATGTAGTTGTATGATTGTGGGATAATGATTGGTTTCATTATTTAACGTAAAGGAAATTCAAGGTTAAGCATCCTTTTCTGTCGCCCCTTCAGGGCTTCTTATATTATTCCATTTACCAGGGGCTTCACCCCTGGCTATATACTTTCAGCCTTTCGGGCCTGTTGTAGAGCGAAGAGGCTCTTCGCTCTACAGGGAAAAATCGCCGAAGGTCTAATTCAATAGGGGCTGAACTGTTCCAGGTATCTCTTAAATACCACTGGCGGCCAAACCGATATTTATTTCCGCTTCACTTCAACAGGTTTGGCCGTCTTTCCGCGATATAAGGTGCGTTTCAATCTTCTCATGGCTATTTCCAGCAGGGTATGGACGACAGAAAGGGCGTTTTTCAAAGTTAGCGCCCCGGACGAAGCGCCTTTTCTATCAATTAGGGCGGTGGGCATCTGTAAATAACTTGCCCCCTGGTCAAGCAAACAGGTTATTATGTCCGCCTGGAAACCAAACCCGTAATTTAATGGATGCCATCTTAGTATATCATATCTCACATGCACGGGTAATCCATTGTAGTAACTGATATTGTACCCGCTAATCGTATTGACTAAAAAGGTGAACAGCCTCGATAGGAATTTCCTAAAAAGGGTTTTACCGACAATGCCACTTTGATCAGGATAGGTAATGATGATGTCTGCCTTGCCGATTTGCTTGAATATTTCTACAAGCGCTTCCTCCGGTTGGGCGTTGTCGCCTACGCAAATCTTGTAATATTTGCCGTGACCCAGGAATGCGCCTTCCACGTAATTATGCGCCCATCCGTAGTTCCTTTTGTTTGCCTGCAAAATAAGGGAACTGTCGGGATGTGTTTCCATGTATTGTTGAATTATTTGCACTGAATTGTCCTTAGAAGCGTCGTCGATAACGATTACTTCGTAGGAAAAATTCATGCGACGCAACGCCTTTAAGATGGTGTCGATTGAATTAACGATGTATTTTTCTTCGTTATAGCAGGTAATGGCGATGGTTAGGAAAATGTCAGAATCATTTTCTCTATAATTCCGTTCGATCATTTATATGCCCTTGATTAAATTACCGAGAAAACTCACCATCACCTCTTTCATAGAAGTGAAGCGCATTTTTGTTGCCTTTTCAAACAGGGTGTTGTCCAAATAGGTTTTTAATTGCCTTCTATCGAGAAATCCAAATTCGCTTTCCGCTATGGAAACCACTTCAGTGCCGGTTTTTTCAATACGCCGGTCAAACAGATACACAAATTGCCTGGCGAGTTCCTCTCTGGCAAAGAATTCCTTATTCGACAGATGGTATAATCCCGACAAATTATTCTTTAAACCAAGAAGAATGCCGCAAGCAACGTCATCGACAAACGTGGGAGAAAAGATCTGTCCTTTTATACATGCAATCGGTTTACGGCGTTGTATCAATTTAGCCCAATCTGTGAACAGGTGCGGTTCGCCCGGACTATCGCCGACGATGACGCTTAATCTGAAAATCAAACTATCCGGGTGATGCAGCAGAAGATACTTTTCCACTTCCAATTTTTGTCTGCCGTATTCGTTAACAGGCGTTGGTGGGTCATTTTCACTATAATAGCCAATATCCCCTTCATACACCGCCTCGCTTGATAAAAAAATTATTTTAACACCTTTTTTAACCAATTCATTGATGAGCCTAATGGTGTGCCTTACGTTGAAATTATAGCTATGCTCTTTATCTTTGGCGCAGAGATCAATTTTGGTGATGGCAGAGCAGATGACGGCGCAGGCGGGTGTTCCCGCGGAGAAAAAGCCGCCAGGCAAAACAGTACCGATGGAATCTTTGGAAAGGTCAAACGTTATCAGGTCTTGTTTTGAGGCTGAAAAACGGGTGCCGGTTACGTTTATTCCGCCGTCCTGTGCGTGGCGGAAAATGTGGCTGCCGATAAAACCCGAGGCTCCAACGATAAGGAGATTCATTTTTATCCGTTCTGTGAAATGAGAGTATTTATAAAATGTACCAAATTTTCACTGGTTTCATCTAACGACCACGGCGCAATTATGCTGTCGCCTTCTCTGATAAAAGGTCCCGGCTTGCTTTCATGATAAATAACGTATTCACTGGTTGGTATGTACGTGTGGTAATAGTTTTTTTCCGTTCTAACGGCAAATACCGTATCGGGTGTCATGTTGACTTTTTTGAGCACGTTTCCGGCGTCGTCAAAGACCACCGATGTGAGTTTGCCTTCTATAAGGTGGATGCCCTCAGATTTCGCCGCGTGCTTGTGCGGCCTGATATACGTTCCTTTATGCTGGCAAATTATCATGTTATGAAGATCGTCTTCGGGAGAGGTGTGAATACACAACCGCGCATTCTTTTTTTCTGTGACGGCAACCCGCCTTAACTCATCAATCATTTTCCGGTCAACACCCATCAACTTATCTTGAAAAAAGAAGGAAAGCGACCTTGCATGTATGTCCTCTTTTATAAAGGGGAATTCTTTAAAATAATTCATGCGTCCTCTTTTAAAACGTCCCGTAGAAACAGAATGAGGATTTCAATCTTATCGCTTCAATATATATTTCCTGATCATCACCCACAACTCTTTCAACTGGTCAATCGACAAGTTTTCAAGCATAAACCTGAACAGTATCTTGGGGCGCAGATAAAATTCCAGGATTGCCTTCCGGTGTAAATGTATGAGTTCTTTCATACCGCTTAAACCTTCCGGGACTAAGGAGGGTTTGGAATACTCAGTCTTGCTCAAATCAATGCCTTGCAGCTTCCCTTGCTCTTTCAGTTGCTTATAAATCTCAGAACCGGCCAGCGGTTGGAACAGCAAAAAGCTCGCCCTTTTCAAAGGCAGTTCTTTCGCCAGTTTAATGGTCTTTAATATGTCTTCGCGGGTCTCCGTCGGGTATCCGATGATAAAAAACCCCTGCATCCGGATACCGTATTGGTTTCCCAGGGTAATAACCTCCCTGATCTTTTCCAAATGAAGATTCTTTTTCATATCCCTTTGGATTTTTTCAGAGCCGGACTCAATTCCTATGGCGATAGAGTACAAACCCGTCTGCTTCATCCTTCTTATTAATTCGGCATCTAGGGTCTCAAGCCGCAGTCCATTAGGGCACCACCATTTTAAATTAATCTTTTCTTTTTCAAGCAATTCGCAAAAGTCATGCACCCTCTTTTTGTTTAAGGTAAAATTATCGTCCCATATCTGGAATTCTTTGATATGGTATCTTTCCTTTAAATATCGTATCTCTTCAATAATGTTCCTGCTGCTTCTTGAACGGAACTTGTCCCCGGACATCTGCCTTGCCGAGCAATAGGTGCAAGGAAAGGGGCAGCCCCTGGAGGTTATAACGCAACCAGAAGGGTAATACTTCATGATATACGTTTTGGGATACCGTTCAAAGTGCATCAGCTCATAATCGGGCATGGGTAAGTCGTCAAGGTTTTCTATCGCTTTAATGGGATTAAAGAATTGTTTACCATTTTCCTTGTATCCCAGGTTGGGTACCTTATAAAAGTCCTTTCCGTTTTCTATCTCTTTGATAAATTCATAAAAGGCGACCTCTGCCTCCGACCGAAAGATAAAATCAACGCACCTATTACTTAAAACCTCACCCGGTTCGTTTGTTGCGTGAGGGCCGCCCACTACCGTGATGATGTTTTTACTGTAGTCCTTTACAATCTCACAGCACCGAAGCGCCGACTCGATTTCCATGCTAAAGGCTGTTACCCCCACAATATCCGGGCGTTTTTCCCGGACGTACGCAGAAAATTGATGGTGATTGTAACGCTTAAGCAAGCAGTCCAATATCTCTATCTCGACGTCTTTTAATTTACTCCTTAAATAGGAAGACAGGTATCCGAGGCCTATTGGGATTTGCACCACGTGCATCGTGGAAGGGGCTTTTACCAGTAAAATCTTCATTAAAACACGCGCTTTTCAAAAAAGGTATCGTTCGGACTGCATATCCTTATTCTAAGGGGGATTTCTGAAGTTTCCATGAAAATAATGGGAAACAAAATATGCAGGAAGGCCGTGTTATTCATAAAGAAGAAAATTCAGCGCCGTATTTCGCCAAGTGTCGTTTCAACTCGTTCCAACACTCCGGCGTTGCTATACACGGTTTGTTCATTATATAGCCATATTCCTTCATGGCTAAACGTAAAGAATAAAAAAACTTGTAATTTGATTCATTTATGATTCAATTGTTCTACCAATATTTCGTTTGTTTCTCAGGGAACTCCATTGTTACGAAAAACGACGTCTTCCGGGCAAGCTAATGTCAGGTACATAATCTTCCTGGCCTCCATCCTCGTGATCACCCTTGTAATGGGTGGTCTCCTGTCCAAAGCGCCGCAGGGACTTCTCCTGGCCGCGGTCGTCGGGATATCACTCTTTATCTTGTGTTTCTTCAGCGTAAAGTATGCCCTCTATACCTTGATTCTTTCCATGCTGCTTTCCCCTGAGTTTGGTTCCAGGACAACGGAAGGCGGGGGTATTACCGTTCGGTTGGAAGACTTGCTTCTACCGCTTATCGGGTTTAGCTGGTTTGCAAGAACGGCCATTTATAAAAATCTGGGGTTACTAAAAAAGACGCCGTTAAACCGGCCCATTTTTTATTATATTTTGGCTTGCGTAGTGTCAACTGCCCTGGGAATGATGTTTGGCAAGGTGCAAATCGTTAAAGGGTTCTTTTTCGTCTTAAAATACGTTGAGTACTTCATCGTCTATTTTATGACGGTAAATTATATCAGCGACAGAAAACAGGTCAGAAATCTGGTCATAGCCATAATCTTAGTCTTTGTGATTGTCTGTTTGGCCTCAATTGCACAAATTCCTCAAGGGGAGCGCATAACTGCCCCCTTTGAAGGAAAAGGGGGGGAACCCAACACCCTCGGCGGCTACCTCCTCCTCGTGCTTTCCATTGTTGTCGGCATCGTCCTGAACACGGATAAAGAGGATTCATTGAAGTACAAGATGCTGCTTGTCGGTATGTCCGTGCTTTCGTTGATCCCGATATTGTTTTGTCAATCCAGAGGGACATGGCTTGCTATTGTCCCCTGGTACCTTACTTTTATAGTTATTAGTAAAAGAAAGGCGCTCCTGGTGGTTGTGCTGGCGCTGATGGTTGCAATAAGTCCGGTAGTCCTGCCGAAAAGCGTCAAGGACCGTTTTTTGTATACCTTTGAGAAGCAGGAGGGATGGGCGGCCGATTATCAGGAACAAGTGGGTGGGGTAACCCTTGATACGTCTACCTCGGAGAGGGTCAGCAGCATGAAAAAGGCATGGGAGGCATATATGAAACACCCTGTCTTTGGATATGGAATAACGGGGTGGCGGTTTTTGGATGCCCAGTATTTAAAGACCCTGGTGGAGACGGGTCTGTTGGGCTTTGCCGCCTTCGGTTTTCTGATCTATACCATTCTGAAAGTGACCTGGAATGGGTACCGGAAGACGAATGATAAGTTCTACAAGGGTATAACAATGGGCTTCTTTGCCGGTGCGGTTGCAATGCTCACCCACGGCTTAAGCGCCAATACGTTTATTATTGTCCGCATTATGGAACCCTTCTGGTTTCTTATGGCCATAGTCGTTGCCATACCGTCCATCGAAGAGGCAGAAGCGCTGCAAAAGATTGAATAACGAATGTCGAACAAGGAATTTCGAATTATGAAGTAGGGATCGCGCGTCTACACCGGGAATTTAAAGGCGAGAGGCAGTAACTCAGAGATGAGGTGTGTTTCAACCTTGCCGTCGGCCCCATCAAGTACCACGATGGTGTCGCCGTCCGAGAACTCAGCGATGACCTGCCGGCATGCGCCGCAAGGGGGAAGGGCCACGCCTGCGCTACTTGCAATCGCCATCGCACGCAAATGGCGATTACCCTGCGATATTGCAGCGGCCAGCGCCGCCCGCTCTGCGCAAATAGTCAGCCCAAACGAGGCATTCTCTACGTTTACCCCGGTTATAACGGCGCCATCATCGAAAAGCGCGGCAGCGCCAACCTTCAGCTTGGAGTACGGTGCGTACGCATTATTTACCACTGCGCGCGCAGCCTTAAGCAACATCTCCAGATGCGTGGTTATTTTACGATTCATGGCGTAAACATAACGGAGAAAATTTGGAATATCAAAGTAGGGACACGGTGCCCGTGTCCCTGTGTGTGAACAAAAAGGTTGCTGAAAAAGGCCTAATATAATTAAGCGACCGTAATTTTTTCTTCAAGATAAACATCTTGTATGGCGTTTAACAGCTTCACGCCGTCTTCCATAGGCTTTTGGAATGCCTTTCTGCCGCTGATGAGCCCCATGCCGCCGGCGCGTTTATTTACAACGGCTGTTTGCACTGCCTGAGCCAGGTCGTCCTTGCCGGAAGGGCCGCCGGAGTTAATCAACCCTGCCCTGCCCATGTAGCAGTGAATTACCTGTAAACGGGTTAGGTCTATCGGGTGGTCTGTGGATAATTTGGAGTAGACCTTATCATGCGTCTTACTATAGCTTACACCTTCTTTATTCAGCGCCAAAAATCCCCCGTTGCTCTCCGGTAATTTTTGTTTAATAATATCCGCCTCGATTGTTACACCCAGGTGGTTTGCCTGTCCGGAAAGGTCTGCTGCGGTATGATAGTCCTTTCCTCCGGTCTTGAATGCATTGTTTCTCAAATAACACCAAAGCACCGTTGCAAGGCCTAGCTCATGTGCCATGTTGAATGCCTTGCTGACCTCTATGATTTGCCTGGCTGATTCATCAGAGCCAAAATAAATCGTGGCCCCAACGGCCACCGCACCCATATCTTTAGCCTGTTGTATTGAGGCAAACATAATTTGATCGAACTTATTTGGATAGGTCAGCAACTCGTTGTGATTGATCTTTACGATAAAGGGTATCCGGTGGGCATATTTTCTTGCTACGATACCAAGCACGCCCAAAGTCGAAGCAACCGCGTTGCATCCACCCTCAATTGCCAATTTCACGATATTTTCAGGATCGAAGTAAATGGGACAAGGGGCAAAAGAGGCGCCTGCGGAGTGTTCGATACCCTGGTCTACGGGAAGGATGGAAAGATAGCCGCTGTTTGCAAGACGGCCATGCGAATAAATATTCTGGAGGCTTCGCAATACCGTGATCGGACGATCTGAATGAATAAAAATACGTTCAACAAAATCAGGCCCTGGCAGATGCAAAAGGTTTTTGTCTACAGTTTTGCAGACATGATTCATGTAAGAATCTGTCTTATCGCCTAACAGACTGATTATCGTGTCGAATCGTTTACTCATGGTAAGTCTCCGTATGGTGTTAAGTAGCTTGATTGTTTAAGAATTTTTGTTTTGTTTATCCCGATTTTAAGGATGTTGTGGTTAAAATCTGACATAACTAACTTGATTGTAATAATTTAGAAGAATGAATGTGCTTTTATTATAAAGAACACAGAGATTCATTTCAAGAGAAATGTTTGACTGTTTTAACAAAAAATATGTCATCTATTAGCGTTCATTGGCGTTCATTGGCGGTTACTTAGTTGTTGTTTCTCTGCGTCCTCTGCGGTGAATTGTTACGAAATCCCCTTCGGGGAAAAAGGAAAATGATACTCTTTTTGGTTGCGGCTTCGCCGCGCCAGGTATTCTCTGGTTTGTTCTGATTGTGAGTTTACGATGTTTGATGTGTAATTATCTTCTTTGCAACCATTGTCTCATTATACAATCATCATACAATCTCCATAGCTGAAAAATCGGTAGCCCTTGTCTTTGGCTGCTTCGTAAGCGCGTAAGATGTTTTCCCTCCCCGAAAAGGCGGAGACCAATATCAAAAGCGTTGTCTTCGGGAGATGAAAGTTGGTTATCAATACATCAACATTTTTAAATTGGTAGGGGGGATAGATGAACAAGTTTGTCCATCCGGTGGTGTGTGGTGTTTTATTATCGCAAGCAATGGTTTCCAATACCCGGCAGGAGGTGCTACCGGTGGCGATTATGCGGCGATTTAGTGACTTGGCGCTTGTTATTTTCCGGTAAGTCTCTTCCAGACACTCGTAATACTCTTTGTGCATACCGTGTTCTCTAATATCTTCTACCTTTACGGGCAGAAAGGTGCCTAAGCCGACGTGGAGCGTAACAAATCCCAATTCCACTCCCAGGTTTCTAACCTTTTCCAGTGTTGTGTTACTGAAATGGAGGCCTGCCGTTGGCGCTGCGATAGCCCCTTCTTTTTGGGCGAAGACCGTTTGATAGCGCTCCCGGTCTATCGGAGTGTGTACGTCGCTGTGTTGGCGTTTTATGTATGGCGGCAGGGGTGGTTCTCCGATCCGGTGGAGGATTTCTTTTATATTGCTTTTGTCGTTAAACCCGATAGACCACGAACCGTCGTCATGCCGTTTTTGTAACGTTGCGGCAACGGCATGATGATCGATATGGATTTCATCATAAGCCCGTAATTTTGCGTTTGATTTGACCAGTGCCTTCCATTGGTTTTCCCCCAAATCCTCCACAAAGAGCAATTCCACCAAAGCGCCGCTGCTTTTCCGCCCAAAAATGCGGGCAGGCAGAACCCTGGTGTTGTTCAAAATTAACAGGTCGTTTGGCAGGAGGTAATCGGTGATATCGGAGAATTTACGATGCTCTATGTCCCCGGTGTCCTTGTGGAGTATTAATAATCGGGCGTCGTCCCGGTTTTCCAATGGATGTTGGGCAATCAGTTCCTTTGGAAGGTCGTAATCGTAGTCGGATAGCCTGATGCTTGTTTGCGTCTGTTCTCGAGAGATAGATTCCATAGATAAATTATAGTATAAGAAACAAATAAGACGTAGGGCAAGGTTTCCGCCTTGCCCTTGTGCCGTGCGATTGGGTATAAACCCGTACTGTGTTTATTCAAAACAACCAGAAACCTGAAATCCGAGCCTTAATCATCGTATGGCGGTGGGTCATTTTTTATTGCCCGCTTGAATTTCATGTAATGTTTCTTAAGCACATTGACGTAATCGTCGGTCAACAGGCGATTAAAGAATGCGAGCATTGCAGGTCCTTTTACCCGGTTTGGGCTTGCAATATCAATTGACGACCCCTTCATTTCCTCAATTATACTTGATACTGTTTTTCCTCCGTACCACTTTTTATAAAATGCGCTGCTTTCCCATCCATAATTTATGGTCGAAACGTGTTTGCCATTATGAAGTACGAGAATTATTACCCTGCGGCAATCACACTCAGGGTCAGTACAATAACAATCTACGAATGTGTATTCGCCGTCCGGTAAGTCGGGGCTGGCGGCCAAACCAACGGTTCGTACCTGGTGTTGCTCGCCGATTCTTTCACCTGCCGGTATAAATTTCATAAAAAATCTCCTTAGTAGTACGGTTGAAGGCCGTCACATGGAATATTATAATTGCTTCGTCATTTTGTTTCCAAACTTATCTTCGACGATGGATTGCTCCTTGTTGCTTGATGATTTTACCAGGTTGTTTTTTAAGTAATTCAAATAACCAAATTCACCGTTTTACAAAACCAGCATTTTGACATGTAATCTTTCTCCAAATAGGAATTTGTTTTGTGTGTGTTTGTATACCATTCCACGCAGAATTAATTATTGAACGATAATCAGACTTATATCAAAACACAGGCAAAAATTCCAATGGAAAGTGGGTGCCGTGTGGATGTGGATAGATTATTTAAAGATTGAACTAGCCGCTGATTTACGCATTGGGTTGCTCCCCGCTGCGGCGTAGGGACACGGTGCCCGTGTCCCTGCGTTTGCTTCTTGTTTCCGATATACAGCTTGGGAACGTGCCTGTACCGGAAGCAATTGCTTCCTTTCGTTTTCGGGAGCAAAACAATGGTGAATTCCAGGAAAGATACGTGTCCAAGCCATGGTAAGTGTCCTTTTCTGTCGCCCCTTCAGGGCTTGTTATCTTTTGTTTCTTTACCAGGGGCCATGCCCTTATATGTGTTAAGTTAACAAATCTACGATTACGTTGAACCATCTGTTAAACAAGGTCTTTGGCAACTATTTTTAGTGTTGTACATAAAGAATATTTGAATATCCTGGTGTTTGTGCCGCCCCTCCGGGGCTGGATAACGTCTTATAATAGCTTTCCCACCGCTTATGCAGTGGGCTACTATTGTGTTGCCCCTAACGGGGCATGACAAAGACACCCCTTCGGGATGTAACAACCGTAGCCCACTGTGTGAGCGGTGGGTAAAGAGATATCCCTATTGTTTTAGCCCTGTAGGGGCTGCACAACCCGGATAAGCAGTGTGGATGCGTGTGCAGGTACGGGGCTTACAACGGTACGAATGCTGGTGGATATGAATAAGCCCCGGAGGGGCGAACTGTTTGTAGCAACGGAATTGAAACATCATAAAAGCTCCGTAGGTGCGACCTGATATGTGCTTTCAGAAAACGGTGCGGTTGCGTGTTTGGCAAAACGAACAGGCCGCTCCTACGGAGCTAAGTACATGTATTGGAAATTGAAAGTTAGGCCTGAAAGGCCGACAGGATATAGCGGGGGGGAAGCCCCCTGTTACAGACAATAAAATAATACAAGCCCCGAAGGGGAGGCAGGATGTTTTGTTTTCGAGATCAAAACAACAATACATTTTAGAAAAAATAGGCTTGGGAATTTCTTGACCTGACGGTGAAGGACGGCCTCGAACAATTAGCAACCGTTTGTTCGGTGGAAGTGAAGGTCGAGAGGCAAGACGCCCGTTGCCTGAAAATCCCGTTCAAAGCAGGAGAAAAATATCGATAATAAGATGGTGCATTATTGCCAAAGTGCCCCATGACACAAAGTGCCCCATGAGACATTTTGTGTCATGGGTCACTTATTCAGTATTTATAAACTTCCTTTCTGCATTTTCATATCACGAGTTCAAAATATTTTTAAGCACCTCTCCCTCATTTCACAACCCCTATCCGCACCACCAACCAACCACCTCATTCCAAAAGACCGTTTTAAAACCAGGCGATGGTATTCCATAACAGCCTGTGAATGATGGTGTTACATAATACTGTTCACGCACATAAAAATTGCCTGTGATGAAAAGAGGGCGGTCTTTTTTCAGCACACTCGCTTTACCACACTCACATAAGCGTTATTATTTGCTAAAAAGCAATTTTTTTACTGATTGGCACTTTTTTTGTATATATAAGCAATGTTACGAAATGGTCACCATCCATTTTTTGCACAGAGTGATACCCATTAATAATCTTCAGCGTTGAAGGAATAAGGATGGGGATGGGGTGATGTGAATACCAAATAGTGAACAACGTATACAGACGTTTATCTTAAGGTAAGGATACTTTGTTGTTTCCGTAAACCATTTAAGTGTTGAGGGCACATCTATGAATTCTGTAACAATTTTTATTCGCTATGAAATATGGGTCTTCCTTTTAGGTATGATGTCGGCAGTTGTCTATAAAGTTTTAACAGGAAAGATAAAAATCAACGGATTATTCGTTGAGAAAAGCGGTGGTAATCAATACAGCACAGTACGTGTTCAATTGCTCTTTTTTACATTGATGGGCGCATTTTATTATCTGTATCAAGTATTAGGCAATCCAAAAGAATTTCCGGACATTTCTGGAGAATTGCTTTTAATGATGGGTGGAAGCAATATGGTTTACCTCGGGGGTAAGTCCTATTCGTTGTTGCTTCGTAATGGAAGATAGAATCTTTATTTCTAAAAAAGTAAGGAGAATGAAAGTATGGATGCGGCAAAACTTGTGACAGCGTGGATTATTCCTGTGTTTATAGGGCTATTGGGGTTGCTTGTTCTCTATAAAATTTATACCGACAAAATTAAATTAGAAGGTCTAATTAATGAATCGAACAGTGATGGCAGCGCAGGTTTAGCAAGTATGTCACGCTTCCAATTTCTTATTTTTACCTTTGTAATCGCCATGAGCTTGGTTGTGATTACGATTGCTACTGGTAAATTCCCAGAAATTCCTAATGGCGTGTGGGCGCTGTTGGGCATTAGTGGTGGCTCTTATGTGGTTTCCAAGGGGATACAAAGTAAATCAGAGGAAGAAGAAAACAGAATTAAAGCTAATGAGCCACCAAAATGAACCGCATTACATTTCTATTGCCCGGTAAACCTGCAAAACGCCCGGCGAATTGTGGAGGAATTCGTCGTGCATTACAACACGAAACGATTGCATAACGCAAAAGGTTATATCGCCTCGCTGGACAAATTGCACGGACGTGAAAAAGAAATCTTTTCCGAACGAGACCGGAAATTAAGTGCGGCACGGGAACAACGGGCTGTGAAACGAAAAATCGTTTGACAGAAAGTAAGGTGAAGGGATAGACTGTTGCCATCTGGAAAAACAGATGTGAGCGTTGCTGGGGAGCAATCCGCCGTGGGATAGCCGAACGAGGGACGACGGATCGTCTTTACGAGAGAGGATGCAAATCGCTCCTCTCTCACGCACAACCAAAGAATGACGAACCAG
>JACVXV010000043.1 GCA_015661205.1 Candidatus Brocadiaceae bacterium | reverse complement strand
TGTAGTCACAAGAAAAAAACTACCGAAACAAAGAAAATCCCAATAATATTAAGGCATCCCAGTTGATTTTGCTTTTTCGATTGGGGTGAACATCCGATATAGGAATTAATAAGTTAATTCACGGAATTTTAGGGGCTACCAGTAAAGTAGAAAAGAACTTATTGAAGAGTGACACTGCCGAAACAAAGACTGTGGGATTTAAATACCATTATAGAGTGGCAATTATTGACATTGATAAAGGTATTGGTCAAGTAGATGCGTTAGCTGTCCAGTTGAACTCCATTCAAACTATGTTTTATTTTGTCAGTCCATTACTGTCAATCCCTGATGGTGTAGTTACCAATATCGGTGGCATTGATAATTTTGCAACATATTTGCTACCAAATGGTGTATATAAAAAGCGGGGGATGCTAAATGCAGATCTGGTAATTATGGCAACGAACTACCCTCTTGCCTTCAAGGAAGGGGATAATATTTTGTATAACTATTTTTCTGGGCCAAGTGATGTGGACGAACGGTTTATCTTCGTTTCTCTTGATCAATTGTATTCCTTTTCAAAAGAGGCTGGCTGCACATTTGAACAAGCCATAATCAACATTATAGTTAGTCAGTTGCTAGTGTATTTTACAAATATTGGACACCACGAGGAGACAAGGGGGTGTCCAATGGATTTTTGTGAGATCAGGCATGATATGGTTCAATCATTGAGACAACGGAAGTTTTGTAACAAGTGTCTTGGGAAAATGAAAAACAGTGAATTGGCGTCTGCATTGCGAAAACTACTTGCTTGGAGGCCGGTATAGTTATAAGGTTGGGCTAAGGATCGAAGCCCAACAAACTGTTGAAAGCTCCGAACGGTTGACGTTGGCTTTCACTTATGTTCAGCCCATCCTACGCGACAGCTTTTACGAGTTGGTTATAGCGAACATTAAATACTACCTTGAAAGCTAAAATAAGGCTATCGGTTATGAACAGGCAAGAAACATCATTCGTGCTTTCTAAAAATATTGATCGCTATTTAGCAACACTTTCAAAATATTATGCAAAAGAAGGCCAAAAACAATTACAAGAAATTATTGTGAATTCACAGAATAGGGTACATGCTGTATGGAGTTACGACAACTGGAATGGCGGCATTTACGGGCATGCGCTTCATCCACCCTACCCGCTAACTGGTTATTCCAGCGGATAGGCTGAAAACACCGCTTGCCGTTGAATTTTAACGTTGTACGGAGACAAAACGACACCGAAAATACTGGAAATTAGACTACTAAATTACATCCACCGTATTATCAGTTGCCGTAAGGCAACCTCAGCACAAGTTCTAGCCAAATAGGTTGGGCTGAGGCACTAAGCCCAACAAACGGTTGAAAGCTACGAACGGTTGACGTTGGGTTTCACTTACGTTCAACCCAACCTACATAACTACACGTCCGTGCGCATCGTTTCTTTTCTTTGACGTTACCCTGAGACCACAATAAAATCGTCTTGCAATTACACCGATTACTGAGTATAAAGAAGGGTAATTGTCTTTGCCTGTTTCAAGGTGGTTGGTTTTGACGTGGGTTTTTCAACATTCAATTACCTTAAGCAGATATCCATAGACGGCCTGAAGATTGGCGGTAGCTTTGTTCGTGAAATAGAATGTATCGTTGTTAACTTGTGGCAGAAAACATTCATCGGCCAGATCAGAGAATAGGGGACTAAATTATGAAGGTGAAAATTCTTGTAATTGATGATGAACCGGATATTGCGTTTGTCCTGGAAGGGATGCTTTCAAAAGAGGGATATGCAGTTGATACCGCAGGCGGCGTAGCAGCGGCAGAAGAAAAAATGGCAAAGAATAACTACGATTTGATACTGGCTGACATTGTCCTGGGATGTGAGACTGGGGTTGATATCTTGCGGGAAGTGAAAACGAAAAATTTAAATAGCATTGTTATTTTTATGACAGGGTTTCCTACGTTTGATACTGCGGCTGAGGCTATCCGGCTTGGCGTGTTTGATTACCTGTCGAAACCCGTTGAAAAGGGACGTCTCATAAACACCGTAAAAAAAGCGTTACAGAGCAAAGGGCTTGTTGACTAAAATAGAAGATGTAAAGTACCGGATACATCAAGCATTCTTTTTTGTAGCCCCCTTCAGTCCTTGTTATTTCATTAACCGGGGGGTTCATACCTGGCGACGTGCTTTCTGCCCTTCGTGACTGCTGTAGAGCGAAGAGTCTCTTCGCTCTACACGAAAAGTTACCGAAGTGCCTTACCAAAAGCTTTTTTGTGAATCCTCATATTCAGCGTTGTTTAAGGCTTTGGAATAAATTTCAACACTGCCAAACCTTTCACACCCTTCCGGCTCGTCCGGGTTAGGCTATGGGGTAAGAATTACCGGCGAAGCAGAAACGCCCCATACCTTCTGCGCGTATTCCTGGATAGAGCGGTCGCTGGAAAATACGCCTATCCTGGCTACGTTTAAAATTGATTTTTTCGTCCACTCTTCACGATCACGATAAAGCCGGCTGACCCGTTCCTGACAACTCACGTACGATGCAAAGTCCGCCAGCAGGAAGTATTGATCCCCCTGATAGAGTAAACTATCCACGATTGGCCTGAATACGTAAGGATGCTGGGGTGAAAAGTGGCCGTTGCCAATCATGTCAATCACTTCTTTCAACTCCGGGTTCTTCTGATAATAGTCGTAAGGGCTATATCCTTTGTTCTTGAGTTGTTTTATTTCTTCAACGGTCATGCCGAAGATAAAGATATTGTCGTCGCCAACTTCTTTTTTGATTTCAATATTGGCGCCGTCCAGTGTGCCGATGGTGAGGGCGCCGTTTAAGGCAAATTTCATGTTGCCCGTGCCTGACGCCTCCGTGCCGGCCGTGGAAATCTGCTCGGAAAGGTCCGTGGCCGGTATGGTATTTTCAGCAAGCGAGACGCGATAGTTTGCCAGGAAATACAGCCGCAATCTTCCGCCAATGACGGGGTCATTATTCACAACGTCTGCCACGGAATTAATCAATTTGATGATTAGTTTAGCCGTAGCGTATCCCGGCGCCGCCTTGCCGCCGATAATGACGGAGCGTGGTGTGTATTCTGCTGTGGGATTTGCCCTGATCTTATTGTATAGATAAATTACGTGCAGGACGTTGAGCAATTGCCGCTTGTATTCGTGAATGCGCTTGACCTGGCAGTCGAACATTGCGTTTACGTTTATTGCAAAGGTGTTGTTGTGCATGAGATACTCGGTAAGACGCAGCTTGTTCGACAGCTTGATCTTTCTCCACTCGTCCCTGAAGCCTTTGTCTTCCGCGAAGGGGATGAGTTTTTTCAATTCCTGCAAGTTCTTCACCCAGCCGTCGCCGATGTTTTTGGTAATGAGCTGAGCGAGTTCCGGATTGCATTTCTGCAGCCAGCGGCGCTGGGTGATGCCGTTCGTTATGTTGTAAAAACGCTCAGGAAACATTTCATAAAAAGGTTTGAATACGTGTGATTTGAGCAGTTCCGTATGCAGGGCGGCCACGCCGTTGGTTGAATGGCTGCCGACGATGGCAAGATGCGCCATACATACTTTTTTTTCCCCGTTTTCATCAATGAGCGACATGGCTTGCTGGTGTTCGGAACTGCCGGGGAACCGGTATGCGACTTCGCTGAGAAAACGGCGGTTGATTTCATAGATAATCTGTATATGGCGGGGCAACACGCGTTCCATCAGGCTTACCGACCACTTCTCCAGCGCCTCCGGCAATATCGTGTGGTTTGTGTATCCGAACGTCTTTACCGTAATCTCCCATGCTTTTTCCCAATCAAGGTGTTCGACGTCTATCAGCGTGCGCATGAGTTCCGGTATGGCTATGGCGGGATGCGTGTCGTTCAATTGGACAGCAACCTTGTCGTTGAATTTGCTGAAATCATGATGGCCTTTTTTGAAGCGGCGCATTACGTCCTGCAAGGTCGCCGACACAAAAAAGTATTCTTGTTTCAGCCTTAATTCTTTTCCCTCGAATTTGTCATCGTTAGGATACAGCACCTTGGAAATAATCTCGCTTCGTTGCTTGTTTTCGACCGCCCTGATGTAGTTTCCCTCGTTGAAGTAGCTGAAATCGAATTCACGGGTGGACTTTGCCGCCCAGAGCCGCAGGTTGTTGACGGTGTTGTTCCGGTAGCCGGGAATGGGGGTATCGTAGGCCATAGCCATCACGTCCTGTGTATCGACCCACTCGTGGCAAAGTTTGCCGCCGGCATCGGTATACTGATGAACCCGTCCGTAAAATTGCACCGTATAGAGATATTCCGGTTTTCGTACCGGAGCCAGTTATCGGGCGATTCCACCTGATAGCCGTCTTTAATTTTTTGTGAAAATATGCCGTATTCGTAGCGGATACCATATCCATAAGCGGGCAATTCCATGGTTGCCATCGAGTCGAGGAAGCACGCCGCAAGCCTGCCGAGTCCGCCGTTGCCGAGTCCGGCGTCCCACTCGACCTCCCGCAGTTCTTCCAGATCATATCCCAGGTCGAAACATGCCCGGACGACGTCGCCGTGCAGATTAAGATTGATCAGGCTGTTACCCAGCGTGCGTCCCATGAGGAATTCCATGGATAAATAGTAAACGCGCTTGACGTCGTTATCGTAATACGATTGCTGGGTGTCTATCCAGCGCTTTACCATACGGTCACGCACGGTGTAGGCCAGGCTTTTATAAATGTCCAGCATGGTTGCCGAATATGCGTCTTTGGCCAGCGAGCACTCCAAATGCCGCGCAAATGAGTCCCGGAGAGAGTTCGCGTCCGTCCCCAGCTTGGTTGTCAATAATGCCTTCAGTTTTGCGGTATGAGACATAGTAATTAGAGATTACCTCCGATTTATAAGGAAGATACAGGGGGTTGTCTTACACGGATTACGGATACCACGTGAACTGTTACGGGTCGGTAAACACAAAATCCCACAGAACACAATGCGCTTCATTATAGCTATGCTTTGTATTCGCGTCAATATATTGCCAAAATTATGAGAAGGTGTTTAGGATTGTTGATGTTTCAATTTCATTGGTACAACCAGGTAATTCTTGTCCATTTGTTGCTGAATTTAACCGGCAGATTCAAGATTTCCTTGTCAGGCAAACTTCTTACGATATGTTTCATTGAATATCGTATCTGCCAGCCACTTCTTGAAGCTCTGATTGTCCATAAACTGTTTGAAAAGCTCCGTGTGGTCGGTAAGCATCTCTACAATAACCCGCTCAAGCGCCTTATCGTGTTCTATCCTGGCGTTTTGTTTGTCATTTTGGTTCATGGCGTTCTGGTAGGCTTTATCCGCGGAGACCTTTCCCGGCAGTTCTTCCGCAATAATTTTTCTGATCTTGTCGGCGTCTTTCCAGTCTATGTTTCCAAACTGGTCGTTAAACGCCCTGATGATGTTGCTCAGGCGGTCAAGCTCCGGCTCAGCCTTTTTACCTCTGCCTTCCTCTAAAATTGGGTCAATTTCCGCGTCGTCGTCGGGCAGGCTGACGTTCCGGACGGCTTGAATTTCTGCGCGGTAGCTGTCCATGTCTATGGATTCCAGGATACCTTTGGACAAATCCTCTTCTTTGGGGGCGGGAAGTTTGGGGATGAGAAAGTTCAGAAATATCGAGAGCCTTTCCCATTGAGCATTGGCGAAGGGGAGAATGGAGGCAAGGAAGTTGTACATCCTTACAAACGCCTTTGCCTTGCCCTTGAAATCCACTTGCCCGTCTTCGTCAAGTTCGTCATTATAGTTAGCCACGCACGCATCAAGGACCGGATCAATGGTTTCCCTCGTCTCGCCCTTCAGGAACAGCGATACAACGTCATCCGTTTGGCGGCGGGTGTACACCTGATACCCATCAAGGGCGGCCTTTAAGTCATGCAGTTTGTTGGGGTCGGTTTCATTGCTCAGGATGGTCGTCCGGTAGTAATCGGAAAAGGCGTACTGAATGACCTCCGCGTCGTTCATGAAATCCAGTATGAAGGCGTCCGTCTTTTGGGGATGCGCCCGGTTCAGGCGCGACAAGGTCTGCACTGCCTTGATCCCCGATAGTTGTTTGTCCACGTACATGGTATGCAAAAGCGGCTCGTCGTATCCGGTCTGAAATTTATCGGCAACGATAAGAAAACGGTAAGGGTCATTCTGAAAGGCGTCCGGGATCGTATTGCTTGGGAAACCGTTTAGATTCGATTCGGTGAGATGTTTGCCGCCGTATTCATGTTCCCCCGAAAAGGCCACGATTGCCTTATACGGCGATTTCCGTTCCGCCAGATAATCGCAGAAGGCACGGTAATACTGAATTGCCCGTTCTATGCCGCTGCATACCACCATGGCGCGGGCATTGCCACCGATTTTATGGCGGGCAATCACCGCATCGTGAAAATGGTCAATCATGATTTCCGCCTTCTGGCGGATGGCGTAATTATGGGATTCCACGTAACGGCGCAGCTTTTTCTGCGCCCGTTTGGTATCAAACTCAGGGTCGTTTTCGATCGATTTTATCAGGCGGTAATAGCTGTTGACTGGGGTATAGTTTAGCAGCACGTCGAGAATGAAACCTTCCTGAATAGCCTGCTTCATGGTGTATGTGTGGAACGGGCGGCGCTTCACCGCATCGCCTTCCGTATAAGCCTCGCCGAATATTTCGAGCGTCTTGTTCTTGGGCGTAGCGGTGAAGGCAAAGTAGCTTGCGTTGGAAAGCATCTTGCGCGAGGTAATAATCCGGTTGATCGTATCTTCCAAATCCTCATCTTCAGACCCGTACGGAGCGGGCGACTCGGCCAGCGCCATGTTCATCTTCGACGCAGTGCGCCCACCCTGGCTGGAGTGCGCTTCGTCTATGATGATGGCAAAGGTGTTGTTACGATGTTGGTCGCCGATCTGATCCAGCACAAAGGGGAATTTTTGTACCGTGGTTATGACAATCTTCTTTCCCTGTTCCAAAAACGAGCGAAGCTGCTGAGACCCTTCGGTAACGGCGCCGACAATGGATGAAACCTGGGCGAAGCGTTTGATATTGTCGCGTAGCTGTTTATCCAGCACCCGCCGGTCGGTGCTCTTGCCGCTTCCGGCAGAGTGTTGAATAAGGTAACGCTTCCCAACTCCATCAACTGGAGCAGTAGCAAGGAGTTTTCTCACCACGTCAAGCTGGTGGTAGCGCGGGAATATCTGCTCGCGTTTTTTCTTGCCGGTTTTCTCGTCCTTCTTCTCAACTATCTGGGCGTAGTTTTCCAGAATATCGGTAAGGCTGTCCTTCTGCAAGATATCTTTCCAGAGATAATCAATGGCAATGCCGTTGGGGTTTGGTGGGTTTCCGGCGCCGTCGTTGTGTCCTTTATTGAAGGGCAGGAACCATGACGCCTTGTCTTTAAGATGCGTACACATCCGCACCTCGTGATCGTCCACGGCAAAGTGAACCATACAGCGTCCGAATTGAAACAAGAGTTCACGGGAATCACGGTCGCGCTTGTACTGCTGAATGGCGTCTTCCACCGTCTGCTTGGTAAGCTTGTTTTTCAACTCAAAGGTGATTACTGGCAGGCCGTTAATGAAAATTGCCATATCCAGGGCAAGCTTCGTATTATCCATACTGTATTGCAACTGGCGCGTAACGCTGAAGACGTTCTGCTGGTATAGCCCTTGGGCCTTTGGGTTTTGCTCTGAGGGCGAGCCGTAAAACAGTTCCAGCTTCACATGTCCATCGCTTACGCCAAGCCTCAACACGTCAATAACGCCCCGCCTGGCAATCTCGCCCTGCAAGCGGTGTAAAAACTTGGTGCGTTTGGGGGTGTCCACGCCAAGCGAAAGCGCTTCAAATGCCTTTGGCTGGGTGGCCTTTGCAAACTCAATCAGTTTGGCAAGGTCAATGGCGTGTTCGCGGTCGTAGTCTTTGGGGGCGCCCGGCGAGTAACCGGCGCCATTTATCAAGGAATGAACAATAAGGGTTTCAAGCCCTTTTTCGGACATGTCAGTCGGCATCGCTTACCGCCTGCTGATTATCATAAGGCAGATACTGCTCAATGCGTTTGATCGCCTTGAGAATAAATGTAGACTTCATCAGTGCGGATTTACGAGGATTCCATGTATGGACTGTATTAACAATAGCGTCATGGTCAGATAGTGCCACCTTATTATTTTTGACAACCCAGTAAACGGTTGAGAGTAATTCCATGCCGAAGGGTGTCTCGAATCCTTCGATAAATGCTTCAACCTGTTTAAGACGATCAAGAGACTCCGTCATGGTTGATTTGTTAGACTCAATGAAGTTGTCCGACTTCTGAATGGCAAGAGGCAATATCTCTATGATCGTGTCAGGTTTGTTATTAGTACCATCTCTAAAACCTTTGGTATAGTGTCCTTCAAAATCAATAAGTACGTGGCGGAGATTGTCAGCATAGGGACCGTAGATATGTTTTTCATAGCGAAGCTTAAGCGGTTCTCCAAACTCCTGCAGGAAAAAACAGAGTTTTTGTACTTCAAGCAATGTTAATTCATAGCCAAGCACACAGTATCTTTGAAGAAGCTTTAACACCAGTGCGCGGCTAATGGTCATTATGCACTCTTTCTTTGGAGCAAAATGAATTGTTTCCGGCGCTCCAGAAGGTTTATAAATCTCAATAGAAATATTTGGGATTGTTTCAAGGTGGTTTGCAATTAAAGGGCGAACAGTTTCCCAGTCAAGCCCGCCATTGCCGCAGCCCAGAGGCGGAATCGCAATTGAGCGTATTCCCATTTGCTTAATAACAGAGATAAGGTCTATAAGCCCTTTCTGGATATATTCCAGCTTAGAAGGACGACGCCAATCATCTTTGGTAGGGAAATTAATAATATAACGAGGGCCAAACATCGAAGGATTTTGCCACACAAACATTTTCCCGATAACTACCTGTCCGCTCTTACTTGCGGTCTGATATACCTTGAACATATCGGGAAAGCTTTTCTTAAACTGCAGAGCTATGCCTTTACCCATAATACCTTTAGTATTGACGGTGTTAAGGAGTGCCTCTGCTTTTGATTCCAATAAATTGCCTTTAAGTATGGTTATCATAAATCATCTCTCAATAATACCAGTTTGGTTCAATTGACACAGTGGGCTGATAAGGGTGCAATTACTGATAACACCAATCTTATCAAATAAGTCCCAGCTTACAAAATCCTCTACCAAAAACTCAGCCTGTTTTCTGCGTTTACGGTCATTATCTTCCAATGTGTCTCGCCAACTGCAATTGTCGATCATAAGCCAATCTATTTTGCTCAAATCGGCAATCTGATTGTAAAATTCAGAAAACGCCATTACCGCATGCCCATCGGTAAAGCACCAGCGACTTTCACTCGCAAGGACTCTGTCGATTGTGGTAACCAGATATATAATCGAAGTCTGTCCGTCAGAATAACCTTTGACATAGCCAGTATGAATAGAATACAGCATGGGTGAACGATTGCAAAAATAAAAGGGAACATAGCTGGCAAGAGTTGTTCCTGAATACAGTGGAACAGGAATTTTCAGCCGTCTTTCTTTTATGTCAGCATGAGCAATATTTGTAGAATCAAAACCCTTACCAACCCTTTTCTTATCACACCAAAGCCCGCCGGATTTGATAATGTTCGGAAGGTTGTCTACATGGGTGATGTGGTACAACAGAGTATGATGTGGTTGAGGAGTCATTCTTCTACCTCTGCTATTTCCAATTCCTCTTCCCCCGCGGTTTCGCCTGTTAATTCGTCCATTGTATCATCAATGTCGGGAATTTCAATATCCCGCACATCTATTTTTCCCGTTACCACGTCGGAGATGAGACGTGTGCGGTATTCCTGGATGAGGGCAATTTCGTGCTCGGTGCGGGAGATGGTGAGGTCTAGGGTCGCGGTTTTGGCTTTGCTGTAAATAGTTATTGCTAATTGCTCTTTTATACGAGGTACCAAAATAGGCAAATTTTTTGTTTCATCTTGATTGATTATTGGCAAAGTTGTGAATTTTCCACAGGCCAAAATATATGTGCGTAACAATCTTAAATAGAACGTAAGGTATTCGAGACTAATTTTATCGTTTGACAAAATAGCGTTTATTTGCTGATTGCAACTCGAATAATCCTTGCTTATACAAACTTTTCCGATAGTGGCACCAATTCCAATCATCATTATAGTATTGGGCGGAAATATAGTCACATTTTTTTTGCCTAAAGGTGATAGCCGTCTCGATGATCTAATTAAATACATATCTTCTACAAAATCGCCGGGGGTGTACCAATTAAAACCATCTTCGGTGAAATGGTTATCTAATGCGCCTAAAGGAGTGCCTCCGGTTTTAACCATTTTTGAGCATCGTCTAAGAGGTAACACCTCCCACCCTTCCGGCACCTGCCCCAGCCATTCCACGCCGGAGTCTTTGTATTTCGGATAAGGCTTACCAGTGGCGACGTCAATCTTTCCCGTTACCGCATCGTTGATAATCACCTGCTTCTGTTCTTTCAACAGTTCAATCATCCGCTTTTTGGCCTTGATGAAGCGGGCAATCTGGGCGGTTTTGAATTTAACGAAATCGATTATTTTGTTTTGCTCTAACCGATTTGGTAAAGCAATATAAATAGACCCTAGTTTTTCAGTGTAGAGGCGGTTAAAACCAGAACCAATACCTTTTGATTCAATAGCAAATTGCTCAATCATAAAAGGACTTCTGAAGAGGCAACATAAAAAATGAACATTATCTTCACATTTTGCGTTAAAGATAGCGTAATCAGGGCTTATTATACCTGTCTCGTTTGCTGTAAAAAACATACCGCTCCAAGCTTGCATTCTATTCATAACAATTTGATTGGCATGACAAATTTTATAGCCAATTAGACTTTTAGCACTTGGTGGTTTATTTGTGCGGTCTGAGTACCTAATAATTCCCTTCCTTCGGGTCATTGAAAGTAGAACTTCCTCCCCTTTTACAGAGCGATTATCAGTTTCTTTGATATGATTCTTTATTCTGCAAACTTCCCAATGCCTCGGCACTTTCCCCAGCCACGCCACGCCGGAGTCTTTATATTCTGGGTAGGGTTTCAGGTTCATTATTCGGATTCCGTTGTCCAATCAATAAGTTTTTGCCTTAGCGCTTCTTTACCAGGCAGGTAAAGCTGGTACTCTTTGGCATGGATATTGGCGTCTGCCTGAAGCGTTAAATTATTCGTCTCTTGTTATATGTTATTCATTAAATAAAACCTTCGGCCACATTTAACAGCGTAGTGGCAAGGCGCGCCTTGCCACTACAAGGTTGTTTGCTTTTCTTTAAGCCCCAGAGGGGCGGCCTGTTTGTAGCATTCCATGCGAATTAAGCTATTTAGCTCCATAGGAGCGACCTGTTTATTTTTATTGTCAGCGCGGACTATAGCCTATCAACATACCACAGGTCGCTCCTACGGAGCTTTTGTGGTGTTTATATCCTATGTTCTACAAACAGGTCGCCCCTCCGGGGCTACATTTGTCCAACTCCGGCAGTCTTCGGTTTAGCGTTTATACACAAAACAATTACAATCATTCTATCTCGATATAATCAAAAAACTTCTACTAACACGCACCAACAAACCCGCGTAAATAAAATGAAAATCCCAATACAATCCAGTTGTTTTCTACCGCTTCAATTTCATAAAATCTGCGGGCGTCTGCATCTTTAATACCGATCAGAAAAACATATTGTGACCAGCTTAATAAGAAAGGTTGGCCGTTTTTTTCATTTATGGCTTGAAGATTTTGATACGGTTCGGATTTCCCAGATGCCGTTTGGGAAATTCCAGAAACCCGTGATTGATATATTTGATAAAACTTACGCATATATTCCAAATTTGAACGAGAAAAACCACGTCCAAATTCTGTTGTTAGGTGCTTTGAGAGTTCGGTGATGATTTGCTTACCATATTTGGCGCGAACGGACCCTTTTTGCTCTTCTTCAACAATCCTGCGGCCAATTTCAAAATTGGTAAGTACCTGGAGTGTGTTTACATTTCGGACAACCATAGAGCGGACAGCAGTTATCAGATTCCGTATATCTTCAAAAATACCGCCAACGTTTGTATGTTTATGTTTGAGGGTCATTCAGTAACTCCTTTATTTTCCAGCCGCAACCGCGCCAAACGCACCGCCTCATGCAATTTCTTTTCCAGTTGCTCTTTCGGTAATGCCTCTGTCCAGTATGATGAGACCTTGATGCCGCTTTTTTCCAAATCCAACAGTTCAATCGTCTCGTGCTTTTTTCCGGCGCAGAGGATAAGGCCGATAGGAGTTTCTTCATTGGTGCGCCGTTCGTATTTGTCCAGGTAGCGCAGATAGAGTTCCATTTGTCCTTTGTGTGCGGGCATAAATTCGCCGAGCTTCAGTTCAATAACCACCAGCCGTTGCAAATGGCGGTGGTAGAAAAGGAGGTCAATATAGTAGTCGGTTCCATCAATGGTGATTCGTTTTTGCCGGTCAAGAAAGGCAAAACCGACGCCCAGTTCAAGGATAAACGATTCCATTTCACGCAGGACGGCGGTTTCAAGGTCTTTCTCCTGATAGGTATCTTTTAGCCCCAGGAAATCGAGAAAATAGGGGTCGCGAAACACCAGGTCGGGGGTGAGCTTGTCCTCTTCCCTTAACTGTTGAAGCTCAATCTTTGCCAGTTCTTCCGGTTTGGTTGAAAGGGCGGTTCTTTCAAAGAGCATGGAATTTATTTTGTTTCGCAATGTGCGAACGCTCCAGCGCTCCAATCGGCACATTTCCGCATAAAATTCCCTTGCGAGTGCATTTTTTACAGGAAGTACTGTTACGAAATGACTCCAACTCAATTGTCGTGACAGTGTCACGACAATTTGTTTATTTGGGAACAAATCGTAGAATTGCACCATCCGTCTTATGTTTTTTTCTGTAAAGCCTTCCCCGTATTCAGAAACCAATTTGGCAGACAGCGTCTGCAAAATCTCCGCGCCATATTCAGCTCGTTCCCCTTTTAGTATTTCAAGGTTTATGCGGTTTCCGATTTTCCAGTAAAGCATGGTCAATCCGGCGTTTACCGTGACTGCAACCGAGGAGCGGGTTTCATCTATCAGTTTTCTGATATCCTGGAATAGCGCGTTGGGCGCTGATTTGACCGTTGACGATTGATTGGTTTTACGCGCCTGCAGTTTCTTTTTCTTCACTATTCATCCCCCACAATCTCTCTCAACAGCCCATCCGTCTCTTTCTCGATTGCCCGTATATCCGCCACGATTTCTTCAAGCGTCCGCATCTGAGCGGGCTTGTAGAAATAGCGGGTGAAAGAGATTTCGTAGCCGATCTGTGTCTTGCCCTCGTCAATCCAGGCGTCCGGGATATATGGGAGGACTTCCCGCCTGAAGAACGCTTCAATGCCTCCCTCTTCCAGCAAAGGCACTTGCTCGGTGTCTCGCAAGTTGGCGTCCGCCTCATACTCTACCACGCATTTCTTGCCGCCAATAGTGCGCGCAAACAGGCCGTGCAGGGGCGAAGCCTTCCCCGGCTTATGGATTTTCTTAATGACGGGAATGCCGTCCTCGTCCGCCTTGCCCTCTGCTACAAGCGCCTTTATTTCCTTTGGTGAATAGGCCCTTTCCGGGTCAATGCCTTTCAGCTTCAAAGGGCGTTCCACCGTAATCTTGTGGTAGCCAAATGCCTCGTTCGGGAAGATTTTTGACTGCGCCGTTTCTACGGGATTCACAATCAATCCGGTAATCTGCCGGATCTGTTCTTCGGAAAACTCGCAGTTTTTCTTGCCGAGGTTTTTGCGTAGCGGCACAAACCAGCCGCAGGCGTCAATGAGTTGAACCTTGCCTTTTCGCTCAGGGCTTTTCCGGTTAGACAACAGCCAGATGTAGGTGGCAATGCCGGTGTTGTAAAAGAGGTTTTCCGGCAGGGCAACGATTGCCTCCAGCCAGTCGTTTTCGATAATCCATCGGCGGATGTTGCTTTCCCCCTGTCCGGCGTCGCCCGTGAAAAGGGATGATCCGTTATGAACCTCGGCAATGCGGCTGCCGAGGGCGGTGTTGCTTTTCATCTTGGAGAGCTTGTTTACAAGGAACAACATCTGTCCGTCGCTCGAACGGGTGATCATCTTGTATTCAGGGTCGCCGCCATAGTTGATGGCAAAACGATGGTCTTTGATCTCACCTTTGCCGCCCATGCGCTCCTGATCGGTCTTCCAGCTTTTACCGTAGGGTGGATTGGAGAGCATGAAGTCGAATTCGCTTGACGGATGGCCGTCGGCGGAGAGCGTGGAGCCGAACTTCATGTTCTCAGCCTCCGCGCCTTCTCCTTTCAATAAAAGATCGGCCTTGAGAATGGCGTAGGTTTCTGGCTGGGATTCCTGCCCATACAGGTGGATTGCCACCTCTTTCCCATGTTCCCGTGCAAGTTGCAAGAGCGTATCTTCTGCCACGGTCAGCATACCGCCGGTGCCGCACGCGCCATCATACACCAGGTAGGTGCCGGACTCAATTTTTTCCGCAACCGGCAGAAAGATGAGCTTTGCCATCAGTTTGACAACGTCGCGAGGGGTAAAATGTTCTCCCGCCTCTTCATTGTTATCTTCGTTGAAACGGCGGATCAGTTCTTCAAAGACCATCCCCATGGAATGGTTATCCAGCGCCGGGAGGCGCACGTTGCCACTGGCGTCGGGTACGGGATTGGGGCTCAGGTTGATTTCCGTATTGGTGAATTTCTCGATAACCAGTCCGAGGATATCCGATTCAATCATGGTGGGTATCTGATTCCTGAACTTGAATTTTTCCAGGATTTCCTGAACGTTCGGAGAGAAGCCGTCAAGGTATGCCTCAAAATCCGCCTTTAACTTTTGTTGTGCGCTACGGGATTTTAAGTCGCGAAGGACAAAACTGCTTGTGTTGTAAAAAGCCTGTCCCGCGGCCTGGCAGAGCGCGGGGTGCTGGTTGGTGACCTTTGCGGCGTCAAGCTGCTCCTTCATTTTTATGACGGCCAGTTTTGTGGGTTCAAGCAGGGCGTCAAGCCTGCGGATTACCGTCATGGGGAGGATTACGTCGCGGTATTTGCCGCGCACGTAGACGTCGCGCAGGCAATCGTCTGCTATGCCCCAGATAAAGTTTACGATCATGTTGTGTTGCGCAAAATCCATATTTTCTCCAAGGATGTCGGGCTTTAGGCTTTGGTTGAGGCTATGCTGCGCCATGATATGAGCATATCAAAATCCATAAAATCACACAAGGATTAATTCCCTCAAATGGCTGAAAATAACGGTGTAAGCTTGCAACCGTTCAGTTTGAGAAATATTTTCTTGGTTTAATGATAAGAAACATGATAATATTCATACTTCTGATTTGTAAATAATAATCATTTCACACTACGGGGAAATATTTTTATGAAAATTGCTGTTTCAGGTAAGGGGGGGGTGGGAAAGACGACTTTTGTGGCCTCTCTGGCCAAGGTTTTCAGTGAGTGCGGCAAAAAGGTTATTGCGATAGACGCAGACCCGGTATCCAATTTGGCGGTGACGATGGGCATTAAAAGCACGTCCGGCATCACGCCGATCAGCCAAATGAAGGACTTGATAAAGGAGCGGACGGGCGCGTCTGATGAATACGGGAAATTCTTTTCACTCAATCCAACGGTTTCAGATTTGCCGGAGAAGCTTTCTTTGGAACATGAGGGCATAAAGCTTATGGTGTTGGGCGCGATCAAACGCGGGGGCGGCGGGTGTGCGTGTCCTGAGAGCGCTTTTTTGAGGGCATTACTGAGCCACCTTATTGTTCATCGTGACGAAGTCATTATCGTGGACATGGAGGCTGGGGTTGAACACCTGGGGCGCGCTACGGTGAGGTCGGTAAATGCCCTGATTGTGATTGTAGAGCCGGGTTCTAAGAGTATCGAAACGGCCTTTCAGGTAAAAAAACTTGCAGACGATATAGGTCTTAAGTCGATTTATGCCGTGGGGAATAAGGTTGCGTCTGAAGGACACAAAGCGCTCATAGAAAGGGGACTGAAAGGTATCCCCGTTCTTGGGTATATTTCTTTGAATGATAAGATTCTTGAATCTGATATCGAAAGGAGGGCGGCCTTTTCTGAAAATAAACTTTTGCTTGAAGAGGTGCGTGCTATAAAGGAAAGGCTTGTGGAATTGACAAATAAATGACAAAGAGTCGCCTTTTTCGCTTGATTTCGACGTGGTAATAATTATAATCTATCGTTCCAAAAACTCTCAACAAACGGGTTCATGATTGTCCATCAGGAAGGTATATGTAATGTGCATTACTCAAGGTGGGTATTCGTAAGCCGATGAATGGAGGTAATTCACTAATGGAAGAAAAACAAAAATCAGTAGACCTTATAATGCTCGACCGGATGAAGGAAATGAAGGTGGAGACGATGTACGACAGATACCAGCAACAGCTTCCTCAGTGCGGCTACGGTAGCCTGGCATTGTGTTGCCGTCATTGCAATTATGGTCCTTGTAATATAGCGCCTTTCGGTCCGGGACCGAGAAAAGGCGTTTGTGGCGCGGACGCCAATACCTTTGCGGCCAGACACTATCTCCGTATGTGCGGGGCAGGCACTGCGTGCCACTCTGACCATGCGCGCGCCGCGGCACACCTGCTCGTGTCCACCGCCAGGGGTGAAGCGCCGGGGTACAGGATAAAAGACGTCGATAAACTTATGATGGTTGCCGAGTGCTTCGGGATAAAAACGAAGGACCGGAAGATTAACGAGATCGCAGAAGAAGTGGGTGAGATGGCGCTCATGGAGTTCGGAAAGCCTTACGGAACGCTCCTGTTCCTGAAAAGGGCGCCGGAAGCGCGTCAAAAGATATGGGAAAAGCTTGGTATTGCGCCCAGGGCAATAGACCGTGAGATTACCGAGAGTATGCACAGGACGGGTATGGGCGGCGACCAGGATTACCGGAACCTTACCAAACAGGCCATGCGCGTATCGCTGGCGGATGGCTGGGGCGGCTGTATGATTGCCACGGAGTTGCAGGACATCATGTTTGGCACGCCAAAGCCGACACAGGGGAGATCAAATTTAGGGGTTATTAAGAAAGACCACGTGAACATCATTGTTCATGGCCATGAACCACAGCTTGCTGAGGCTATCGTTCTGGCAAGTGGAGACCCATCAATTGCAAAGGCGGCTAATGCCGTGGGGGCGAAGGGCGTTGTGATTGCAGGACTCTGCTGCACAGCGAATGAACTCCTCGTTCGGCACGGTATTCCTATGGCCGGTCACATGACTATACAGGAATCCGCCATAGCGACAGGCGCCGTTGAGGCAATGGTTGTTGATATACAATGTGTGATGCAGTCGCTCGCCGACGTGTCGAAGCAGTTTCATACGAAACTTATTACTACCTTGTCGAAGGCAAAGATTTTTGGCGCGGAGCACGTGGAGTTTGAGGATGAACATGCCATGGAGGCGGCAAAGAAGATTATCATGATGGCTATAGATAACTATAAGAACCGTGATAACACCAAGGTGTTTATACCAAGCGCAGCCGAGCCTAACCTCGTAGCAGGTTTCAGCAATGAAACGATAAAATATATGCTGGGTGGCAGATTTAGGGCAAGTTACCGTCCGTTGAATGACAACATTATTAATGGAAGGATTCGCGGCGTTGTCGGTATTGCCGGTTGTACGAGTCCGAAGGCGGGTGTTTGTGAGCAATCATACGTGGAAATGGCGAAAGAGTTGATTGCCAATAACTTCCTGGTAGTGGCTACGGGTTGCGCCGCGGGGCAATGTGCTTCGGGCGGCTTGCTGCTTCCTGAAATGAAAGATGCGTGCGGTGCGGGTTTGAAAGAGGTTTGTGAGGCCGTTGGTATACCTCCTGTGCTTCACTCCGGCGCTTGCGTTGATAATAGCCGCATTCTAATCGCCGTCTCAGAGATGGTGAAAGAAGGTGGTTTGGGGAATGATATTAGTGACCTGCCGGTGGCTGGCGCTTGTCTTGAATGGATGAGTGAGAAGGCCATTGCGATCGGACAATACCTGGTAGCCTCCGGTATCTACACGGTATTCGGTATGAACTCGCCGGTAGCCGGCGCTCCTGACATGCAACGGCTGCTGACCAAGGAAATGGAAGAGTTGGTTGGCGCAAGGTGGGAGTTTGAAAAGGATTTGAAGAAGATTGGCAGGATGCTGATGGACCACATTGAGAAGAAGAGAGACGCACTCGGCATAAACACGAAGAAGGAAAGAAAGCTTTACGATATGGCCGAAAGAAGGGCGCTGGAAAGGGAATGCAAGCCGGTTCCCGGTGGACATCACTAGAAAAGCAAAGCTTCATATCTGGGAAGCGTGTGCGAAAGTACACGCTTCCCGGATGATGCTGGAGTAGGGGTTCATTTTGTAAAATATTGGAATTTCAATGTAGGGACACGGCGCCCGTGTCCTAGCGTATGAATACAAATCAGTTGCCGTAGGCTTAATTTAACTTATTGGTAAAGATAAACCGTCGATAAAGATTTTTAAAGGGGTTGTTTTTATGTCGAAGATCATCTGTTCCGCCGCAATACGCGGTGCATACCAAATTGTCGATAAGGCCGACAAAAAGCTATCGGAAGCAATCGCGCAGAAAGGGCGTGACTGCAAAGTGGAATTCCCCAACACCGCGTATTATTTGCCTATCATTTATTCGATGACGGGCATACCGGTAAAGACACTGGAAGATTGCGTTCACATTGTAGGGATGGCAAGGAGCATGTTGCCTCCTATACCGGCTGAAAAACACTGGGTGCCTTATTTGGGACATACACTGGACGCCGGTATGGCCACCCTTTTTGCGGAAGAAGTTTATGAGGCCTGTAAATATCTCATCGGTCCGCACCCGGTAGACGGGATATGGCTTGGGGCGGCGGATGACGTGATCATGCGTGAACGCGGCATTGAGTTTGTGGACGGCACGGCGCCTGGGTTTGCGGCCATCGTCGGTTGCGCGCCGGACTCGGACACGGCCGTAAAGATTGCCAGGGAACTCCAGCAAAAGAACCTGTATGTATTCATGCAGTCAGACAACTTTGGGACTACTTTTGCGGAGCAGTTGGCGGAAAAGGGCGTGCAGATGGGTTGGGATACCCGCTTAGTGCCGTTTGGAAGAGAGACCTCCGCTGCCGTCTATGCGCTTGGTTTTGCCAATAGGGCAGCCCTTTCCTTCGGAAATGTGCCGCCGGGTGATTTCAAGAAAAACCTCCTTTACAATAAGAATCGTATTTTTGCCTTTGTTCTCGCGTTAGGAACGGCAGTTACCGATGAACAATACGCGAATGCAGCCGGGGCAATCAACTACGGCTTTCCTACGATTACCAATATTGACATCCCGGAAATATTGCCTACCGGTGTTTGCACTTACGAACACGTTGTTTCCAGGGTGCCGGTCGATAAGATTGTTGAAAAGTGCATTGAGGTGCGCGGTCTGAAGATTTCCATCCACAAGATAGACCTTCCCGTGCCTTACGGGCCTGCCTTTGAAGGTGAACGTATTAGAAAAGAAGATATGCAGGTTGAGATAGGCGGTCCGGGTACCCCGGCCTTTGAGTTCGTTTGTACGAGAGAACTTGATGAGATTGAGGATGGAAAGATAGAAATTATTGGTCCGGATCTGGACGGAATTCCCCCTGGCCCTGGCGTATCTCTGGGTATTGTGGTCGAAGTGGCCGGGCGTAAGATGCAGCCTGATTTCGAGCCGATTTTTGAACGTCAGATGCACCGCTTCCTGGGCGAGGCGCAGGGATTTTTCCACATGGGACAAAGGGATATTATTCGCCATCGTATCAGCAAAGAGGCGTTTAAGGCAGGCTTCAGGTTGAAGCACGTTGGCAGCATTGCCCACTCGCAGTTCCACAGTAACTTTGGTGCGATTGTTGACAAAGTTCAGGTGACGTTCTATACGAAAAGGGAAGACGTGGAGCATAAAATGAAAGAGGTGCGTGCCGCGTATGCCGAGCGTGACGCGCGGTTGCTGGGTATGAATGATGATTCGGTAAGCCAGTTCTACAGTTGTACCCTTTGCCAGAGCTTTGCGCCCACGCACATTTGTGTGGTCACACCGGAACGTTCCGGCCTTTGCGGTTCGGTAAGCTGGCTGGACGGGAAGGCGGGCTACGAAATTAATCCCACGGGACCAAATCAGCCGATTGAAAGAGGAAAGGTCGTTGACGAACGGCTGGGGCAGTGGGAAGGCACTAATTCGTTCATATTTAACGGCTCAAACAGATCGCTTGAGAAGGTGAGTCTGTATAGCATTATGACGGACCCTATGACCAGTTGCGGGTGTTTTGAGTGTATCTCTGCCATGTTGCCCATGACGAACGGTATTATGGTGGTAGACCGAGACTTTACGGAAATGACACCCTGTGGTATGAAATTTTCCACCCTCGCCGGTACGGTGGGCGGCGGATTACAGACCCCTGGCTTTATGGGACACAGCAAATACTACCTGAGCAGCAGGAAGTTCATTTCGGCTGATGGTGGACTTGCCCGGCTCGTATGGATGCCAAAGGCATTAAAGGATGAGATCGGAGAGATGCTTACAGAGACAGCCGCGTCGCTCGGATTAGAAGATTTCCTGAACAAGATTGCGGATGAAACCGTGGCACAGACTGAAGAAGAAGTTGTTGCATACCTGCAGAAGGTCAATCATCCTGCGCTTACAATGGAGCCGATGATATAAAATAAACCGAGGGGGTTGTTTTACTATGCCCACTGTTTTAAGGATTGGTTCGTTTAGATTTCATTTTTACTCTGACGAAAGAAATGAACCTCCTCATATGCACGTGGAAACCCCTGATGGTGAGTGTAAATTTTGGCTGAGGCCGGTAAGATTAGCAAGGAATATAAACATATCACCTAAAACGATACGAGATATTGAAAAATTAGTTTTTGAATATCAGGCTTTTTTACGAGAGAAATATTATGAGCGTCATGGCGATAAGTAAAGAAGTTGACGTAGAGCCATCCGCCATTCGGGTATGGGTTGAAGGTCGAATTGTTTTTGTTGAGCTTACAGACGGAAGAATCATAGGTTTTCCAGCCGACCGTTTTGAAATTCTCAAAAACGCTACGGATGAACAACTGAAGGAAGTTACCTTGAGGCTGAATGGATATGCCTTGAGGTGGGAATCTTTGGATGAGGACATTACGGTTCCAGGCATTGTAGCAGGCAAATTTCAGTTGCCTTAATTAGTAAATTTTAAATAGTTCAAACAATTTAATCTTGGAGTGTGTTCATGGTCTTTGGTACGCCGTTGATAAGGTATCGTGATGAGGAAGCTGGGGAAGAAAAGGAAAAACGTCCGGCGGGTGACTTGGCTGCAAGGTTATTAAAGACCCGAACGATTATGGTTGCGGACGAAGTGAATAAAAAAATGGCACAGCAGATTATGGCGCAACTCATACTCATGGAAGCGGAGAATGATGAAGATATAAAAATCTTCATTAACTCACCGGGCGGCGACGCCGATGCGGGTTTTGCTATCTTTGATATGATGCGCTTCGTAAAGCCGAAGGTAAAGGCGATATGTACCGGTGTTGCGGCGAGCGCAGCGGTAATTATCCTTCTGGGCTCAAAAAAGGAGAACCGGTTCAGCTTGCCCAATGCGCGTGTACTGATTCATCAACCTTCGACCGGTATACACGGAACGGCAGCCGATATTCAGATAGAGGCCAGTGAGATAATCAAGTGCCGCGAAAAAATCAATCACCTGATTGCCGTTGAAACGGGGCAGACGTTTGAAAAGGTAGGTTTGGACACAAAAAGGAACTTCTGGATGTCTGCAGAAGAGGCGCTCAAGTATGGGCTGGTTAATAAAATCATACAGACGAGTGGTGAATTAACCGGGTAATCGAGTGGTAATTACCGAAAGCGTCCGTATTGTCCTTGAGATTTTCTAGCCACCCCTTTACCCTCTTTGTTAGAACGAGGTTGAATGGGTGGCTTTTTCATTAATCTGTGGAACTTGATTGTTCTCTGTTTTATAAGAATGTTTTGGCAATTTTAGCAAAAACAATTTCTTCAGTTTTGCTTTACCTATTTATTGCGAAAGGACGTAACTAATGGCACTTACCGGACTGGACATTTACAAACTGCTTCCCAAAACAAACTGTAAAAAATGTGGACGCCCCACATGCCTGGCGTTCGCTATGCAGCTTGCCCAGAAAAAGGCGAGTCTCTCTGATTGCCCCGATGCAAGTGACGAGGCAAAGAAGGTTCTTGGGGCCGCTGCCGCCCCTCCGATTAAACTGGTGACCGTCGGTTCCGGCGTTAAAAAGGTGTCGGTTGGTGAAGAGAACGTATTGTTCAGGCACGAGGAGAAGTTTTACCATCCCACGGGCGTGGCCGTTACGATTACGGATAATCTGGACGACGCGGCCTTTAGCGACCGGTTAAAGAAAATCAACAACCTGAAAATCTCCAGGGTCGGCACCGAGATCGAAATCGATCTGGTGGCAATTATTAATAAGAGCAATGACGCAGGGAGGTTTGCGGAAGCGGCAAAAAAAGTAAGCACTGGCTCCCATCTGAGTATTATTTTGAGCAGTTCCTCCGTAGACTGTATGAAGGCTGCCCTGGCAAACTGCGCGGATAAACGTCCGTTGATACATGGCGCGAACGCGCAGAATTGTGATGCAATGGCTGCGTTAGCAAAAGAAAAGAACTGCCCGATTGCCGTTACCGCGGTAACGCTTGAAGAATTCGCCGATTTGGCAGAAAAGGTGAAAAAGGCTGGTGTTGACGAGATTATTCTCGACGTCAGCGGTAGTAACCCTAAAGAAGTTCTCCAAAAACTGACCAAGGTAAGGCGCGCGGCCTTAAAGAAGAATTTCCGCACCATCGGCTTCCCGATGATTACCTTTGTCTGCGATGAAGACCCATATCAGGAAATTTCACTGGCAACCACCTACCTGCTCAAATACGCGGGCATCGTAGCCGTGAATACCTGTGAGCCCTGGGCGATTATGCCGCTCCTCACCGCAAGGACAAACATATTCACTGACCCGCAAAAACCCATCCAGGTGGAATCGAAACTTTATGCCATAGGCGACGTCAAGGAAGACTCCCCCGTACTGTTTACTACGAACTTTTCGCTTACGTATTATACGGTTGAGGGCGAAGTCGAGAGCAGCCGCATCCCTGCATACATATTGTCCGTAGACACCGGCGGTACTTCCGTCCTGACGGCATATTCCGGCGATAAGCTGAACGACAAGGTGGTTGCCAAGGCAATGACGGACGCAAAGGTTGACACGAAGGTAAAACACAAGAAGCTGATTATACCGGGGCTTGTGGCCGTAATGTCCGGGAAACTCCAGGAGACGTTAGGGTGGGAGATACTGGTTGGCCCAAGAGAGGCATCAGGGCTCCCTTCGTACCTGAAAACCGTGTGGCGTCCATAGGCTAATATAATTGTATAGGAATTTCAAAGCGATCTCGTAGCGCGGGGGTTCATCCCCCGCCATTGGCCTACCACGAGGGTCGGCGCTACACGAAAAGCCGTCGCCGAAGGATGTCCCTTAGCGGGTTCAGGTTTGCAATCTGAACCCGCTAGAACAAAATTTGACGATCTTCCGCCTCGTTCGGGACTGGGGATAGCAAATGAAATTTACCTATGACTTTGCAGAAATTAGTGGAAAAGTTCCTATGATGGAGTTTTTGGATATTTTATTTACCAAGGAGCGCGCTAAAATATTTGCCTATATCGAAAAGCTGGTAGAACTAAAAAGCATCGGGATTCAGCCTAAAGAAAACTTGTCCAAACATTTGGATGATGGCATATTTGAATTACGAGTAAGTTTTGAGAACAGGATTTCGAGAAGCCTTTATTTTTATGAGTCGGGTAAGCAAATAATATTTACACACGGCTTTGTTAAAAAAGAACAGAAAACTCCTAAAAACGAGATTGAGAAGGCTAAAACTATCAGGAAATTATGGAAAGGTGAGAAATGAACATTGCAGAGAAATACTTTCAAAATCAGCTTTCTTCTGATGAATTCAGGCGCTCGTTTTTGGAAGAAAAAGTTAAGTTGGATATCGAATATAAATTGGAAGAACTCAAAAAGGATATCCAAACACACAAAAGCCATGAGTATCTTATCAAAAAGGTTGATTCAATAGAACAATACGTCATGTCTATTTAGATGTTCTGAGATTTTCCTTGTATTCTTAGGTTTACAGCCAAGTAGCATAGCCATTACATACGCTACATGAAAACCTATAAAGGGGAAATGAATTATAGAAATTCTTTTGAAAAACAGATGAACGCGGTTAAATGCTTAGGTTGTTAGAAAAAATTGTTAAACCGCATTCGTGTAGAGAAGGAAACCCATGAGTTGGTACAACGAGTACAGCAATCGCGAAATCCACGAAGAATCCGAGAAGCTCAGCAATGCTGAATTAATCAGGTCAGAAGATTATTGGCGCGAGTGCGTTCGCCGCCATCCCAAGGGCTGGGCGGCGGTGAGAAAACTGAATGAAGTAATCGCTGAACGAGAGCGGCGGGAGCGTGCCAGCATTCCCCTCGACGCGGCACGCGAGATGCGAGAAACATCTGAAACTCTTCGCTCCTCACTCGAAGATATCAGTTCTGCGATAGAGTCCAATCGAGAAGCACTACATGATGATGCAGCATATCTCACAGAAGAACTCCGCGCCCTCCGGGAACGAATGGATGATATCCAGCGCAAACTTGAAAGACGATAATGGGTGGTTATGGCCTAGTATAGCGTTTCATTAATTTGTAGATATATATTATTAAGTGCAAATTGTGTTTATATGCCCTTTAATATTGTAAACAAGTTTGTAATTATTACGGCAGAATTTATCGGCGTTTTAGTGAAATGTTATCATAGTTTGGTTGGTTGGGTTAATGTACGAAACTCAACAAAACTATACAAGCCAAATTTGTTTTAGAAAGAGGCTAACGAATGAAATATCCGGTAGTGGTGCATGAAAGTGAATATGGATATGATGTGCATTGTCCAATCTTGCCGGGATGTCACAGCCAGGGAGATACCTTAGAAGAGTCTTTAGAAAACATTAAGGATGCGATCCATACATATTTAGTAATGTTTGCGGAGGAAGATAAAGGCACTATTTATGAGGTAGAGGTAAATGCCTGATGCTATTTACTGATATTTCTTCTGACCGAGCAGTCAATGCCTTTTCTAAAGCAGGTTTCGGGATTATTAAGCAGGGAAAACATATTGGTATGTCAGATGGTAAACGCAGAATAACAATACCGCGTCATAAAAGAATCAACCCATATACATTGAAATCAATAATAAAAGATGCTGGCTTGTCAGACGAAGAATTCAAGGAGTTACTCTAAATAAATAAAAATGAAAAACTCAAACTACAAAGTCCACTTCTTTCCGGTAGACGTTACCGTAGAAATCGAACAAGGCAAAACGATCCTGGATGCCGCCTATAAGGGCGACATTTTTGTTAACGCCTTGTGCGGCGGCGACGGCACGTGCGGCAAGTGCAAGGTTATTCACGGCTCCGGCATGATTGAAAGCATGCCGACCACGCACGTCTCGGTGTCGGAGGCTCAAAAAGGATACGTACTGGCGTGCAGCACTAAGGTAATGGGCGACCTGGAAGTCATCATTCCCGAAGAATCAAAGCTTGATAAAAGCCAGATACTGGTCGGTAATTTCCCGCAATTTTCCGGCTCTTTAGCTGCGGCTACCGCGAAGACGAAGCACTTCAAGCAAGACCCGCTGGTAAATAAGATATATCTTGAGTTGCCGCAGCCCAGCCTGGATGACAGCGTGGCTGATTACGAGAGGCTTTGTCAGGGCATCATGGTAAAGACCGGTATCCCACTTGAAAAGTTGACGGCGAATATCTCCGTGCTAAAACACCTGCCGAAACTTTTAAGAGAAAGCAAGTGGATGGTGACGGTTACGTTGGGACACCACCATTCTTTCGTTGAAATATTAGAGGTGCAGTTGGGGGATGTGAGCGCCAATAATTATGGGGTTGCGGTGGACGTGGGGACGACGACCGTTGTGGCGCATCTCCTGGATTTGTCAAAGTCTGAAACCGTTGATATCGAAGCCACCTACAACTCGCAAATCAAATACGGAGACGACTACATTCAAAGGATTATCTATGCCGAGCAAAATGACGCCATGGAGGTTATGCAGGAAGGTATCGCTGAGGATATAAACCAACTGATATCCACCCTGATAAAGCGCAATAATCTTAGTATTCACGACGTTAATGCCGTTGTGTGCGCGGGCAATACTGTGATGACCCATTTTCTCCTGGGCTTAGACCCGACGAACATCCGAAAGGAACCCTACCTGTCTTCTGCGAACCTTGTGCCGCCCATGAGGGCAAGCGAGGTGGGTATCAAGATTAACAATCATGGCCTCCTGTACACGTTACCTTGTGTGGGCGCTTACGTCGGCGGTGATATTTCATCCGGGGTGCTGGCGGTAAGGCAGGATGAGGCGGAAGTGTTGTCGCTCCTTATTGATATTGGCACGAATGGTGAAATTGTGCTTGGCAGTAAGGATTGGATGATGTGCTGCTCCGCGTCGGCTGGTCCCTCATTTGAGGGCAGCGGCATCTCTTGCGGTATGCGCGCGGCAAAGGGCGCGATAGAGAAGGTGGGTATTACCAGTACGTTTGACGTTATTTGCAAGACTATCGGCAATGCGCCGGCGAGCGGTATATGTGGGTCCGGCCTGCTGGATTGTCTGGCAAACCTGGTGCGGAGCGGGGTTATTGACAGGACTGGGAATTTCCAGAAAGGGATAAACACGGAACGTTTAAGGAAGACGGATAACGGATACGAATTTGTCCTGGTTAGCAAGGATAAGACCTCAACGAAAAGGGACGTTGTCATAACGCAGGCGGATATCCAGAACATCATACGCTCAAAAGCGGCCATTTATTCAGGCATTTCCACCCTGGTAGAGTCGATGGGTATGGGTATGAATGACATAGAGCAGTTATTCCTTGCGGGCGGTTTTGGCAATTATCTGGATATTCGGAGCGCTATTACCATCGGTATGCTTCCTGACGTACCGGTTACAAAGGTGCAATTCGTGGGGAATTCATCGGTAATTGGGGCAAAGATGTGTCTCTTCTCCAAAGATGCTTATGAAATTGCAGGGAAGATAGCCTCCAAGATGACCTACTTTGACCTTATGAGCAACAACAAGTACATGGAAGAATATGTGTCGGCGAACTTCCTGCCCCATACAGCCATTGAGAAATTCCCTTCAGTGGCTGAGGAGTTGCGGGTAAGGAGTTGAAAAATTGGTCGCGTAGAATTATGGAGACCTTTAGCCGGATTGTCCTTGTAATCCCGCGTAATCAAAGGGGGCTGTAATGCCAGGTCTCTCATTTTCTACGCCACCAAATCTTTGTGCCTTCGTGTCTTTGTGTGAGAAAACAGAAAATTTTTCCCTTCCGACTTGTTCTGGTTGGAGGTATACGTGTTAAGTTAAGCGATAGAAAAAGTAGCGCAGGCTTCCAGCCTGCCGATTTTTTGTAATTAAACCAATGCAGGCCGGAAGCCTGCGCTACAGATTAGCCCTTTCAGGGACCATTAAATTATATATTTCAGCATTTATTTTATCAGTTGTACGAGAAGGAATTTCCTATGGCATTTAATATTGCAGTAGCCGGCAAGGGAGGAACGGGGAAATCAACCCTTTCCGCCCTTATGGTTCGATATATCACCGAGGAGCTTGGCAAGCCGGTATCCGCCGTGGACGCCGACCCCAATGCCTCTCTGGGTTCGTTGCTTGGCTTGCACGTGCAAAGCACCGTTGCAGATATTCGGGATGATATTGTCGAAAAAAAGGTTGATTTTTCAGGGATGTCGAAGGATAGATATATTGAATACGCCATTGAGGAATCTATTATTGAAAAGGACAAATTCGATCTCTTAACCATGGGGAGGCCGGAAGGCCCCAAATGTTATTGTTATGTGAACAACCTGCTTCGCAAGTATTTGGATAAGGTGGGTACAACCTATCCCTTCGTCGTAACGGACAACGAGGCGGGGATGGAGCATCTTTCCCGGAGAACGACCAATAACATAGACCTGCTGATGATCGTCAGCGAACCTACTATCGTTGGCGCGATGACTATGCAGAGAATTATCCAATTGGCCGATTCGCTTCCGATTACCCTCCGGAAGAAGATTTGCGTGATGAACCGCGTTCCCAAGAACGGTATCCACGAAAACGTTCAGCAAAAGCTGGATAGTCTGGGCATTGAAATCGCCGCAATCTTGCCTTTTGACGAAGAGGTGTACAATGCCGCGGCGTCCGGTGAGTCTGTGTTTGAGGTGTCCCGCGAAAACGCATTGTATACGAAGATGAGGGATTTTTTGCAAAAACACCTACCATCAAGCATGTTCGAAAAAACTGTGGGTGATTGTTGACAGGGGAGAGTGGGGTACCTATAAAATACCTGGCGCGGCATAGCCGCAACCAAAAAGAGCTCAACCACAAAAGACACGAATTACACGAATTTTCACGAATTATAATTGGGACATGAACAAAAACTTACAAAAAAAGAACTTTTTACAAAGTAATACTATAAAAACGCAGACAAGATGCCTGTGCCACCAAGGGTATAGAGCAGATGATAGAATTGCCGCCGTGTCAACAGAAAACATATAAAGAAGAGGTTGTGTATGGGAGCGCAAGATAAGAAAAAGCCTGAATCAACCGGTAAATGCAGCTTGTGTGGTGAAACGTTTGACAAAAAAAAGATGACTAAACATCTGACTTCCTGTATCAAGGAAAAATCCGGCGACGAAGATTCATCAGCGAAGAAAAAACTTAAAAAGGGAATGATTTTTCACCTGGTGGTTGAAGGGCGTGGACAGCCTGAATACTGGATACACATAGCAGCCCCTGCCCAGGCAAAACTAATACATCTTGACAGCTTCCTGAGAGATATTTGGGTAGAGTGCTGCGGACACTTGAGCGCATTTAACATTGGCGGCGTGTCATATTCGGGCGGTGCATCGGGCGCTGATTTTTTGGGGCAAGATTTTGAAGATGACATGGATGAAAGCATGGACATCACCCTGGAAAAGGTTCTTTCTCCTCAAATAAAGTTTCTTTATGAATATGATTTCGGGACTACAACGGAACTGACGTTAAAAGTTGTTTCCGTATATGAGGGACATGTGAAGGGGGAAGAGATTCAGCTTTTAGCGAGGAACGATTCCCCCGTAATAATGTGTGATTCATGTGGTAAAGTTGCCGTGCAAATATGCACAGAATGCGTCTATAATGGAGAAGGATGGTTGTGTGATGTGTGCGCCTTGAAGCATGAGTGTGGTGAGGAGGTGTGTTTGCCAGTGGTCAATTCGCCACGGGTTGGCATGTGCGGTTATAGCGGGTAGAAAGGGTTTATTGTAATTAAGTTTCAATATAATCAATGTTTTGGAGAATAAGTTAGCATGGAAATACCAAATTTGGCTGACAAGTGGACAAGCGGCGTCAATGAGGTTACTTTAGGCGCAACAAAAGAACAGGGCGGTAGCCGGCAACAGTCCGTCTACATCGGTGGCGCTAAAAGTATTCCATTTATGGATTTTGACGGCAACCCCGGTCATAAACCATTAATTGCAATGGACGTCTATGACACACCGCCTGATGATTGGAATGAGGCATTGACAAAACCTTTTGCCGACGTTATTAACGACCCTGCAATGTGGGCAAAGAAATGCGTTGAGCAGTATGGCGCCGATTTGATATGCCTCAAGCTGGATGGCATCCATCCCGACAGGGGCAACAAGAGTACGGACGATGCGGTAAAGGTGGTAAAATCAGTGCTGGCCGCCGTGGGTGTCCCTTTAATAATTTGGGGATGTGAGCATGACGAGAAGGACAACGAAGTCATGCCCAAGGTGAGCGACGCCGCCAGGGGGGAGGCGTGTTTGCTGGGGATCGTGACACAGGACAACTATAAGCGATATCAACATCGGAAAACAGATCAACATCCTTGTGTCGGAAATGGATTTTCCGCTGAACAGGATCGTGATGTTTCAATCGACCGGCGCCCTCGGATATGGCTTGGAATACACCTATTCGATCCAGGAGCGTGAACGGCTGGCCGCACTGACGGGTGACAAGATGATGTCCATGCCGGTGATTTGCGATGTTGGACGCGAGGCGTGGCGGTCAAAAGAGGCGAAGTCGGGAGACAGCGAAGTGCCTCAGTGGGGACCGAGGGAAGAGCGAGGGCCACTCTGGGAGGCGATCACGGCGGTCAGCCTCTTGCAGTCGGGCGTTGACATTATTCGTATGCAGCACCCCAGGGCCGTTGCAACGGTTAAAAAGTGTATAGATCGTTTATACTAACATGAAAGGATAAGACACGATGTTTTCCATAGCAGAACGTATCAACGGGATGTTTAAAGACGTAAGAGAGGCAATAAAGAACAAAGACCCAAAAGCGGTAAGAGAACTTGCGATCAAGCAGACGGAGGCCGGGGCCAGCTTCCTTGACGTGAACGTCGGCACCGCCGCAGCCGACCCCGCAGCCGCGATGAAATGGCTGATCGAGGTTATTCAGGACACCGTAAAGACGCCGATTGCCATTGACAGCCAGAAATTTGACGTTATCAAAGCGGGTTTATCAGTAATTAAAAACGAAGTGCTTATCAATTCGTCCAAAGGCGACCCCGAAGAACTGGATCGGTTCATGACGATTGCAAAAGAATACAACGCATCGTTAATATGCCTTACCATGGACAAGTGCGGCATCCCGCAGGACGTCGAAAAGCGCATGGAATTCGCCATGAGGATCGTAGAAAAAGCCGTAGAACACGACTTTGCATTGGACAAGGTATACATAGATCCCGTGCTTTTTCCGATTAACGTAGATCAGAAGCAACCCGCATTGATGTTTGACATCTTCAACCAAATCAAAATGATTTCCGACCCTGCGCCACACCGAAACGTCGGGCTAAGCAACTTTTCCCAGGGAACAAAAGAGAGAAAACTCCTGGCCAGGACGTTCCTGACCATGGGAATTTCCTACGGGCTGGATGCCGCCGTTATGGACGTGCTTGACAAGGATTTGATGGACGCCGCATTATCCGCCGAGATCATCATGAACCAGCACGTTTATAGTGATTCCTATCTTACGGCATGCCGTAAGTAATTTGTCCGTTGTTTTGTTGATGGATGTCTGCGCTGAGTACGTATTTTTTACGATCCCCACGCCACTTGCGGCGAACCATTTTGTTTTACTAAAGGCACGGTTTTTACCGTGCCTTTTTTGTAGCCAGAGCAAGCCGAGTAGGTTGGGTTGAGTGAACAGACTGGGTCAAATGCCCCCCATTTTCATTTGGGGGGGGTACCCACCCATAGGATGTTAATTTGCCTGTAGCTGTAAAA
>JACVXV010000042.1 GCA_015661205.1 Candidatus Brocadiaceae bacterium | reverse complement strand
ACTGTTGCTCTATTCTCTTTCTCATTTTCTTACCGAATGTCCTTTAGCTTTTTGGTAAATAACTCGAATTTTGGGACTCTTTCCACCAGGAATCCCTTTGTTTTCGGCTATTTTACCATTTCAAGCGAGATTATTCAACCGCTTTATTAGTTGTTTTCACCAGCTTTGCCTTGTTTTACTTGGCTTTTGAGTGTTTCCGTCCAGACACTATATAACAGGGCTACCGGAATTTCAGGAGCATCCTGAATAAATCAGAGAGGGCATCGCAAGTCCCTGTTCCCAGTTCTTTCCTGAGCATCTTGTCGCATCTTTTGTATGCTTTAATAGCCAACGACCTGTTACCCATCGCCAGATATGACTTCATGAGGAGGAGGTACGCATCCTCGTCCCACGGGTCCCTTTCGAGTATCTTATTGAGCATTTCTATACAGATGTCGTATTCAAATTGGTTAAAGTGATAGCGCGACGTTTCCTTTAAAACCCTTACATACATATCCGAATATTTTGCCCTGAGAGGGGCTGTCCATTCCTCATAAACATCCTCCACAAGGAAGTCGTTGCTATACAGATCAATGGCCGACTTGCAGCAAGATATAGCGTATTCAAGGCTGCCCTCTCGTTTAGCGCTGAAGGCATTATTACATATACACTCAAAAGCAACGGCGTCTACAAAAGAGCCTTCAGGAAGTTTGAGGTGATACTGCCCATTCCTGAATTTCAGATATTTCAGGATGGACTTCGCCGTTCTCCTCTTCCACGCGCTAGCCGGGATATCCCTATCTCCGACTGACAGACGGAACTCTCCCAGGGTGTATACCCGCAGCGGCACAGGCGGGAGGGATATCAGCCGTCGAACTGCTTCACCGGCACACTCCCTCACTGCCGGGGACGTGTCCTCCAGAAGACCCACGATTTCCCTTTCAGCCTCCCTGTATTCCATGCCCGAAAGAACCCCGACGGCAGCCTTCCAGACTTCGGGATCTTTGTGTCTCAGCAAGCCCGTTACGCTGCCAGCGCATTCAGCCTTAAAACCTTGAGACAGTCGGGATACAAAAGGGATAGAGAGCTTCTCGCTGAGGGCAAACGGAAGAAGCTTTGCCGCGTCTACCTTCTCTTTATAAAGGAACAGAAAGTCGCCATCTCCGGCCAGACACAGGGAAAGTGAATCGCCGAGATGGCTTCTTGTAACGGCAAGATTCCCCTGATAATAAGATATCGATTCGAGCAACAAACAGCTCCGGGCCTCGCCATAAGCATTGCCGATCATGGAGGTCTTTGTTATCGAGTCCTGAAGAAGGGACAACGCCTTATCCTGATATCCGAGCCGGGCGTAATAAGGTGCAAGCCAGCAGGCCGCGCGGTAGAAATCGTAGCATTCCCCGATTCTGAGCGATTCACTGACCGTATTTTCGGCATACCGGTTGAATGCATCACGGTCGTTATCGTGAACGGCAAGTAATGCCTTCGCGACGTTCAGGTGATGCCCTCTCCAGAAATTAGGGGCGTCGGTTTTGGAGACAATATCCTCTGAATTCCGGACCACCTGGCGCGCCTTAGCATAATCACCCAGGAATACTGCATTTATGGCCTGCATGTTAAAGGCCACGGGAAGCGTAAAGACAAGGCCCCTTTTTTCTTCTCCCTTATCGCTTCCTCCAATAATGAAGCCGCCTCCTGAAAGAGACCCATCTCGTGCTTCACCTCGGCCAGAAAGAGCAGCGAAACGCCGTATACGGCTATAAGGGCTATGGCATAAAAAACAAGGGCGCTGAACGTCTCCAGAGAGCCGGGATCAAGATGAACAAGGGCGTCTTCCACGGTCTTCTTCGCCTTTTCGAAAGACCCCTGGTTAATGTATATGATGAGGATAAAGTAAACAGCATTTCCGAGAAGTACTTTATCGTTTATCTTAATAGCGTTATCCATCGCCCTGTTCAGATAATCAATTGCAATGTACCACTTCCCGTTCACATAATTCGCCCATCCCTTGCCTAACAGAAGTCCGGCATGGGAGAGGACGTCTTCTTCCGGTATCTGCTCCAGCCAGAAAACGAGACTCTGGGCAAGGGTAGAGGCGAAGACGTATCCGATGCGCTTTTCGATTATTGCGCCCGCCCGTAATCCCCGGCATGTATGGAGTGGTAGATTACCTCATCCAGCTCATTGGTTTTCCCGAAGAAGAGCGCAGCCTTCAGGTGAAGGCCCCTGATATATGCTGGGTCTTCATCCTCTTTTAACCGGGCGTCCAAAAAACCCCTGAAGAGATGATGATACCGGTACCAGTTATCCGCCTGCTTGATGACAAAGAGGTCTTTCTTTATAATCGTTTCTATCAGGCTGCCGGAACCATCTTTCCCGGATATAAAATCATAAACAGAGGCGTTGAAGCGGTTGAGAATAGAAGTATCCATCAGGAAGCGTCGTATATCATGCGATAGTCCCTTAAAGATTTCTTCATCAAAATAATGGAAGACAGATACTCCGGACCGCTTCAGACGAGAAAGAAAAGCAGTAATCCCCTCCGAAGGACTGCCCGCAAGCGCCTCTCCTGTCAGGCTGAGACTGATGGCCCATCCTTCCGTATGGCCTTCTATAACCTCTATATCATGGGGCGATAAATCGATATTATATGCTGTTCGGAAAAGAGACCTTATCTCCTGCTTATTGAAACGCAGATCGTCCGCATTAAGCTCCAGCAGTTCGCCGCAGGCACGAAGTTTTTCAAGCCGCACGGATGGTTTTTCCCGGGAGGAGACGACTAAACAAACGTTTGGCAGGCTGAGCTTAAGAATATGGTTAAAGACTTCCGTCATCGGTGTGCTGTCGTCTATGGTATGAGAATCGTCGAGGACAAGGAGAAATCTCACTGTTAAGCCGTCGAGTATTTCGTTGAAAAGGGTGGATGCGATAAACGGCCACGATACCGCTTCACCGGTACTTTCAATGGCCTTTAATGTCTTTTCTCCGGCTCCGCCGAACCTGCTTCGTATCCCTTCAGCAATATGGGATAGAAATATAACCGGGTCTTTATCGTTATGATCAAGGCTGTACCAGACATAAGGGGTCTTACATGATTCGAGGAACGAAGTCAGCAGAACAGACTTCCCCCAGCCGCCTCCGGCAGAAATAACGGTTAATTTTCTGTTTGCGAATTCTGTAAGCCCATTGAATAACCTTGTCCTTATAACCGTATTAGCAGTGTTTTTGGGGAGGACTAACTTGGTCTTTATTATCGGCAGGCTCATCTTCCCACCCTTTTTTAACGAGTACTATCTGTCGCGCATTCTAAGGAGCCTCTCCTCGTATTCCAAGACGGCGTCCTCTTGTTCCAAGGTTTCAATAGAACCCGGCCTCTTATTGCGCACTTCAGCAATGGCGTTTATCCCGCGGCAACCCTTGCTTACAAGATAGCAGGCAAGCATAGTTCCCGTTCTCCCCATGCCGCCATCGCAATGAACGACAATCTTTTTCCTGGAGACGGCCAGATTATTGGTAAATGCTATAAATTCATCGATTTGTTCTTGTGTCGGAGAGTTAAAATCAACAACGGGGATATGCTTGTATTCAAACCCAAATTCGTCAATCAGGGTTTTGTGCAGCGGTGTTTCGGTTAGGGAAACAATGGCATAGATACCATTGTCTTTAAGGAATTCAAGATCTGTCACAATCGATAGCGGTCTTGCCATACCGGCGATTTCATCTTGTATAATCCAGCTAAAGTTTCTCGGCATTTCAATCATTCATAAAATGGTTAAGCATCTCTTTTACGAGTTCTAAAGGAAGGCCAACAACGTTTGAATAGCTGCCGGTTATTTTTTCTATAAACCGACTGCCTGATCCCTGGATGGCATAAGCGCCTGCTTTATCCATTGGTTCACCGGATTTGACATACGCATTGATTTTTTCGCCCGCAATATGTCTCATTTTAATCTGTGTACGGTCAAAGCGCAATGATTTCTTTTTTGAAGGTGCTTCTATCATGCAGACGCCGGTCAGAACCTCATGTACCGCACCGCTCAGCATGGAAAGCATCCTGAGTGCGTCAGACCCATCTACGGGTTTTCCCAGTATGCAATGATTGAGCAAAACAATGGTGTCGGCGCCAATGATGACGGCATTTTCAACCCTCTGTGCAACGTCTTCCGCTTTTTGAAGGGCAAGCCGCTGCACTAGCTCCTCTGGACAAATATCATTCGAAACACATTCTTCTGTGTTGTGAGGCACAACATCAAAGGGGTACCCCAAAGTCTTTAGCAAGGCAATCCGCCTCGGTGAGTTTGATGCAAGTATAAGGCGTTTGTTTGTCATACCGGAAAACAAAAAACCCTTCTACTTTACCAGTAGAAGGGTTTTAACAATCAAAACTTTTCTCAATTAACCACTAATATTTTTCACTAAGCCTTCGCAACCGCCGGTTTCACCTCTTCGGTCTGCTTCTCCACGTTACCTTCAACCAGTTCAAATACAACTTGCGAAGCATTATCGTTGAGCCGTCTTCCCAGCATTTTCAATTTCCGGTCCCGGCCCTCCATCTTATATTCAAGCACCGGTATTTTTCCGAAAGAGCTACCAGCCAGCACACCAAGCCTTGTACCGGACATTTTTAATATTCTCGTGTAACCGCCATTCCTGTTCATGTACCTTTGAGCAATACCACCTTGTTCGCGGTACTGGCCTTCGCCCAACAACTTTCTGACGACGTCAATATTTCTCAGTTGCGTGAATATTTGACGATAATAGTGTACGTAACCAGGCTTATCAGAGTCTTTTTTCAACAACCCTTTTTTTGCCAGGGTTATTATTTTTTCAGCAAAAGATTTTGTCTCTTTTGCTTTTTCAATCGTTGTGACTATTCTACCGTAAATAAAAAGGCTATTCGCAATGTTCTGCCTTAACGCTTTTCTATGCGCAGATGTACGTGATAAAGTCCTTCCCCTCATTCTGTGTCTCATGGAACTATCCTTTCTTTTTTTCCATTTGTTTGTTTAGCACAGGCATTCCAATGGTCAAATTCAATAGCGCCAACTTTTTCTTAACTTCTTTCAGGGTTGTTTTTCCAAAATTCTTGATATCCAAAAGCTCTTCTTCGTTCTTGGTTACCAAGTCACCAACCCTCGTAATATTCGCCGTCTCCAAACAATTCGATGCCCGCACCGACAAATCCAACTCGGCTATTGGCATGTCAAATTTCTTGTTAAGCTCCTCTTCGGATATTTCCTGAACGTTCTCTATCCCCATCTTCTTCTCAACCTGCTGCAATTCTCTACCGATTTCGAAGTATTGAATGAATGGATTAAGATGTTTTCTCAGTATCTTCGCCGCTTCAACCATAGCCATCTCAGGAGAGACGACTCCGTTTGTGAATATTTCCATAATGAGCTTGTCGTAATTAGTGCGTCTGCCTACGCGCGTCTCTTCTATAGAGTAGCGTACATTCCTGACGGGAGAAAAAATTGAATCCACCGGCACGAGACCGATTTCCTGTTCGTCCGGCTCATTTTCTTCAGCAGTTACATAACCACGGCCGTTTCTAACTTCCATTTCTATACTAAAGTTAAGATCGTCAGAAAGGGTAGCGATATGCAAATCTTTATTTACAATATCGACAGTGCCGTCGGTTATAATATCTCCCGCCTTTATTTTACCTTTTTTAGTAGCTGCTATCTTGATGACTTTAGTCTGATCTGTATGCAGCTTAACTACGATGTCTTTTATATTTAATATGATGTCCGTAACGTCTTCAACAACCCCAGGAATTGAGGCAAATTCATGACTTACACCATTAATTCTGACAGAAACCACTGCGCTCCCTTCCAATGAAGAAAGCATTATCCTCCGCAAGCTGTTCCCTATCGAATGACCAAAACCACGTTCAAATGGCCCCGCTGTAAACTTGCCATAGGTTTCGGTCAAAGTCTCTTTTTCCGCGTCTACACTGACCGGAAGTTCAAGACCTCTCCACCTTATTCTCATATTTCTCCCCCTAATACAATTGATAAGGGATCCCAAGATAAATTTGATTCGTTCGCTTCAGAACAAACATGCTGCAATTCTGAAAAACAAAAAGTAAATCACGACAATAAAATCCCCTAGCTTTGAAATTGCGCAAGAAAGCGCAAAACGAAGAAGGTTGATTTTATTCTATTGGAATGCTTATTAAGACCAATCAATGACTTACTTAGAGCACAACTCAACGATTAACTGCTCCTGAACGTTCGCTGAAATGTCATCCCTTGTCGGAAGCTGTATTACCCGGCCTTCCATTGTGTCTGTCTTCAGCTCAATCCAAGCAGGTACATTTCTGCCCTTTACCATCTCAAAGTTTGCCCTTATAGCTTTTTGGCTTGTTTCATCGCTTTTAGCCTTTATCACGTCCCCAACACCAACCAGAAAAGAGGCTATATCCACTTTCTTATCATTTACCGTTATATGGCCGTTTCGAACACACTGCCTTGCGTTTTGCCTTGACGTGGCGAAAGATAACAGATACAGAACGTTATCAAGTCTTCTCTCCAGCATTGCCAGCATGTTCTCGCCGGTGTTTCCTTTTTGTCTTTCAGCCTTTTTAAAATAATTGCGAAATTGGCTTTCCAGTATTCCGTAAAAACGCTTCATCTTCTGTTTTTCCCTAAACTGAGTACCGTATTTCGATAACTTACCTCTCCCCCAAGTGAACTGGCCGGGCGGATACTTCCTTTTTGTAACCGCACATTTTACAGTATCACACCTAATTCCCTTGAGAAATAGTTTTTCACCTTCTCTTCTGCATAATCTGCATTGAGGACCTACGTATCTTGCCATGCCGTTCCTTTCTAGAACCTCACTGAAAACCCACTTATACTCTACGTTTTTTCCTTGGCCTACAACCATTATGAGGCAGCGGCGTTACGTCTTCTATTGCCTTCACGCTTAAGCCTGCCGCCTGAAGCGCCGTAATCGCAGATTCTCTGCCAGGGCCAGGACCCTTAACTCTAATCTCAATCTCCTGTACCCCATGCTTTTGCGCTTTGTCAGCCGCGCTAGACGCCGCCTTCTGCGCTGCAAACGGAGTACTTTTCCGCGACCCTTTAAAACCTACAGTACCTGCACTCGCCCAGCATATCGTTTCGCCATTGACGTCAGTTATCGTCACGTATGTATTGTTGAACGTTGCCTTAATGTTGGCAATTGCCCTGGCAACATTGCTCCTTACCTTTTTCTTTCCTACAGTTGACATAACGTTTCGAACCTCATCTGATAAAAAACAGACATTATAAACAATTTACGGAGTAGTCACCCACTTCGCTACCAAACTCTTGCTCACTAAAATAACTCTTTAAAACAAATTTTGTATTGAACGCTTTATCCATTTTATAATAACGTTCCATATTATACTTTTTTTTGCCTTTTTTTCTGCGTGCTATTATCATCAAATTCTTCGGTGATACTTTTTGTGGAACCATTTCAATAAGCTTTACAACGTACCCCGCGCCGGTAAGAAACTGAGATCGCAATGCCTCGGTTAATATGTCGGCAAAGCGATATCTCAACAACCCGAAATCTGTAATATCAACCAGAGGATGACCACGCTTTATTCGCCCGCGAACCTGGTTTTCGCAACAAGGGACGGCAAGTATATACTTTGCTCCCAGCTTAATACCTTTCGCTATAGTTTCATCCGTAGCAACATCACACGCGTGCAAAGCTACTACAATATCAATCGGCTTTTCCGGCTGGGCTTCTATTATACGTCCGTCCATAAACCGCATATTAGAATAGCCGAGACGGTCTCTGATCTGATTACACTTTTCTATGAGCGCTTTATTAGTGTCTACGCCATAAAAAAAAAACTGCATCGGGTACAGTCTCGATAATATATTATTTAAAGCAAATGAAAGGTATGATTTACCACACGAACAATCGAGTATTACAATCTCCCGGTCACGTGGATAACCCTCTATAACCTCAACTACCTGTTCAACGAAGCCAATCACCTCGTTAAACTTTTTAACCTCCCTATCATCCCGAGACTGTTCAATATCCATCGAGAGCAACTGTAGCAAATCACCACTCGACTTTAACAACTCAGCTACTTTTTCTCTCTTTATCATAAACAGATTGCATGGGATTCACAAGTCAGACGCCTGTCTGAAACAAGGGTTAACCAAGTTCCTTTACATTCTTCTTACCAGCGACCGTCTTCTTACGCCCTTTTCTGGTACGAGCATTCGTCTTAGTACGCTGACCTCTTACCGGCAACCCAACCTTATGGCGTATCCCACGATAGCATCCTATACTCTTCATTCTTGCAATATTTTGCATCTCTTGACGTCTTAGCTGCCCTTCGATTGAAAAATTCTTTTCAATGTAGGCACCCAATGCACTCGACTGGTCTTCATGCAAGTCCTTTGCACGCAAATTCTCATCAATTTTTAATTCACTCAGTATTTTTTTAGATAATACCTTGCCTATTCCATAGATATACGTAAGGGCAATAACTATTCTTTTATCTGTGGGAATGTCAATACCAGCAATTCTTGGCATCTATCAATTCCTTTCTCAATTATTTTGTTTTCTATACAATCCCTAAGCTAGCCTTGCCTTTGCTTGTGCCTTGGATCCGAACAAATTACACGAACAACGTTTTTCCTTCTTACTATCTTACAATTTTCACATATTCTCTTAACGGAAGCTCTCACCTTCATAACATCGCCACCCTATCATAAAAACAACCACAGTAAAACAATTTTCAAACTTGCCTATAAATAATGCGACCTTTATCAAGGTCGTAAGGGGACATTTCAATGGTAACCTTATCACCAGGCAATATCTTGATAAAGTGCATACGCATCTTCCCTGACACATGTGCAAGTACCTTATGACCATTTTGCAACTCGACCCAAAACATTGCATTGGGAAGAGCTTCTTTCACTGTTGCTTCTACTCTTATCGGCTCTTCTTTCGGCATAAAATACTTACTTTCCCATATATTTCCAGATAATTATAACGTTAAAATATCGGCTTCATTGTCAGTTATTACAATGGTATGTTCAAAGTGCGCAGACAATTTTCTATCCTTTGTCACCACAGTCCACTTATTTCCCAGTACCTCTGTTTCGCACTTTCCCATACATATCATCGGCTCGATAGCCAACGTTACGCCTGACAGCAAAACAACATCTGCATCCAGCAACGATTTACTCACAAAATTCGGCACTTGCGGGTCTTCATGCATACTTCTTCCAATGCCATGACCCGTATAATTTCTCACTACTGAGTAACCGTGCTTTTCAACATACTCCTGTACGGTTCTAGAAATTACTGACAGTTTTTGTTGCGCTCTCGCCGCTTTAATGGCCAATCCAAGAGACTTTTCACAGACGTCTAATAGCCTTTTAGCACTATCATCAATTCCACCAATTGGCACTGTCAACGCTGCATCAGCAACGTATTTTTTGTAAGACACCCCTATATCGACACTCAGGATATCGCCATTCTTCAATTTTCTCTGTCCCGGTATCCCATGAACAACCTCTTCATTAATAGAGGCACAGATACTTTTCGGAAAACCGCGATACCCCTTAAACACTGGAACTCCACCATTACTTAGTATATATTTCTCAATCTCATCGTTCAACCACTCAGTGGTCACATCGCTCTTAGCAAGTTCTTTCGCTAACTGTAGAGCACCAGCAACAATTCTACCTGCTCCCCTCATTAGTTCAATTTCACGGGGAGATTTCCGAACTATCAACTCAAGCCACTCCACTTATTAACTAACAAGGTATTACACCACTCATTTAATGATAAGAAATATATCTTTACTAATGTCGTCTATATTTTTGTCACTGGAAACTTCCTTGAGTATACCATTTTTCTTGTAATAGTCTATCAATCCTTCTGTTTGCTCTTGATATACTCTCAGCCGCTCCAAAACTGTTTCTTTTTTATCATCAGAACGCTGGCATAAATTACCACCACAATTATCGCATAAGCCTGCCTTTTGCGGCGGTACAAAGCTAACGTGATAATTAGCACCACAGCTACTGCAAATTAGACGCCCTGACAACCTCAATACCACACTATCTTTTGATACCGCAAAATAGAAAACTATATCTATTTTACTTCCAATCTTCTTTAGCTCTCCGTCCAGCACCTTTGCCTGTGCTAACGTCCTTGGAAAGCCATCTAGAACAAAACCGCCCTTGCAATCACTCTTTACTATACGGTCTTTTATTATCGCTACGACTATCTCGTCTGGAACCAACAATCCTTTTTCAATGTATGATTGAGCTTTTTTGCCGGTCTCTGTGCCACTCTCAACAGATTCCCGCAGCAAATTACCAGAAGATATGTGAGGTATATTCTTTGCCTTACTAACAGTAGCCGCTTGGGTACCCTTACCAGCTCCAGGAGGCCCAAGAAACACTATCATCATCCCAGTCTTCCTTTTATTCTAGTACCACCACTTAGGAAGCCGCTATACTGGCGCATGATCATGTGTGATTCAATCTTCTGCACCATATCAAGCGCCACACCGACAATAATGAGAAGTCCCGTTCCGCCATAAAAACCAGCAATTGCCCTGTCAAGATCAAAACTACCACCAACAAGCTTTGGCAATATTGCAATCAACGCAAGAAACGCGGCGCCAGCCAAAGTTATTTTGCCCATTATTCCTTCTAAATATTCAGAAGTCCTGTGGCCAGGCCTAATCCCAGGAATAAAGCTCCCATAATCCTTCATATTGTTTGACATTTCTTTAGGATTAAACTGTATTGCTGTCCAGAAATAGCAAAAGAAAGTAATGAGCAATATATAGAGCGCTATATAAACTATCCCGCCTTGCAATGCTTCAGACACCCTGGAAGTAATCCAATATCCGAAACTTCCCGGTTCACAGCGAACCTGAATGCCCTGCATGATTGCGGCAGGAAATATCAGGAGTGACTGAGAGAATATAATCGGCATCACACCTGCTTGATTCACACGAAGTGGAAGAAAATGTCTTTGACCACCATATACTCGTCTACCACGAGTATGTTTTGCTTGTTGTATTGGTATGCGCCTTTGTCCTTGAGTTATATAGACAACACCTCCTACAATGGCTAAGAACATCCCAAGTAATATCAGCATTTTAACGATACCGAGCTGATGCTCAGCCGGAGTCACTGAAAATGTAAAGTTCTCTATAACCCTACCAAAAGCCCACGGCAAACGTTCAATTATGCCTACCATGATTACTATAGAGATACCACTGCCAATTCCAAACTCCTCTATTTGCTCACCTATCCACATTAACGTCATTGTCCCTGTCGTCAGAAGTAACGAGGCCATCAACTGAAAGCCTATACCCTGCAAATGTACAGGGATCACTGGAGAACCATTAAGCTCAACTGTGTAGAGTGTCCTAGTCATCACAAACGCCTGGAAAAGGCATAAGCCTACAGTCGCTAGCCTTGTATACTGATTTATCTTTTTCCTGCCCGACTCACCCTCTTTTTGTAATCTTTCTAAGTATGGTACGACACCTACAAGCAGTTGGAAAATAATAGATGCACTGATATAAGGCATTACCCCAAGTCCAAAGATAGCACCGGACGTAAGCGCGCCACCTGCAAACATATCTACCAGCCCAAGCAACTGACCTACACCACTTTGAGTAAACTGCTGAAAGTAACTCTTCAACACCATCGTATCAATGCCAGGTATTGGTATGTATACGCCTACCCTGCAAAGTGCAATTAAACCCAAGGTAATCAGTACCTTCTTACGTAACTCAGGTATACGAAAAATATTACCAAATTGCTCTATCATGATATAATCTTTACTTCCCCGCCAGCGGCTTTAATTTTCTCGACAGCTACCTTCGTGAACCTGGTTGCTACAACCGTCAATGAATTTTTCAATTCCCCGTCGCCCAGTATTTTTACACCATCCATCAGCTTTTTAATAAGACCTGACTCTACCAACTTTTCAGCGTCAACTTTCGTCCCATTTTCAAACAAAGCCAAGTCTTCGACGTTAATAATAGCATATTTTTTCTTAAATGGATTATTAAATCCACGCTTAGGAAGCCTTCTGTAAAGAGGTGTCTGGCCACCTTCAAACTGTATGCTGGTCTCATTTCCAGACCTTGCAGTGGCACCCTTGCCACCCCGACCAGAGGTCTTTCCCATACCTGAGCCACGACCTCGACCAACTCTCTTCTTTCTTTTTCTGTGAAAAGGTATTGCTTTTACATCCTTAAGGTTCATTCTATCTTCACTCCTCTAAGCAACTCGACATCTTCAGTGGTTCTTAGAGATTGCAAACCCAGCAACGTAGCTTTTACCACATTAAGCGGATTTCTTCTTCCATAGCACTTCGTCAATATATTCTTGATTCCAGCCAACTCGAGCACAGCACGAACAGATGCTCCAGCCTTAATACCTGTCCCAGGCGATGCAGGCTTCATAAACACATTGGCAGCCTTGTACCTTCCCCAAACAGTGTGATGTATTGTATCAACCTTCAAAGGTATCTTCACCATCTGCTTCTTGGCTTCTTTAACAGCCTTGTTTACGGCATTAGGAACTTCTCTCGCCTTGCCAAATCCAATCCCAACGCTTCCCTTCTTATCACCGACAACAACAATGGCGCTAAAGCTCATAGACTTTCCACCCTTTGTTACCGTTGTGCACCGGTTTATCTTCACCACGGTTTCTTCAATATTTACAGGCTCATCTGAACGGGCCAAAATGTTTCTCCTTGTCCAAATCGGATATTTAAAAACTCAAATTGCTTTTTCTCGCACTTTCGGCTAAAGCCTTAACTCTTCCGTGATACTTGTAACCGCCTTTATCAAAGACAACCTTTGATATTCCCTTTTTTAAAGCCTCTTCGGCTATCTTTTTGCCGACGATTTCAGCCGCTTTTACATTACCACCATCTTTGACCTGTGTTCTTATTTCAGGAGACATCGTCGAAGCGGAAACTAAAGTCGTGCCATTAATATCGTTTATTATCTGGCAGTAAATATGTTTCATGCTGCGAAAAACACTCAGCCTTGGCCTCTCGCCACTACCAATCACCTTGCGCCTAACTCTTTGATGACGCATTTTTCTCTTCTGTAATTTTTCTTTATTGTTCATAGCTTAATACCTTTAACTTACTATGCAGCCCCCGAGGTAAACGCCTTACCAGCCTTCCTTCTAATAACCTCATCTTGATACTTAATACCCATCCCTTTATACGGTTCAGGTGGTCTTTTTCCTCGTATAACCGCAGAAAATTGACCTACCATTTGTTTATCGGCACCAGAAATTGTAAGCTTGCCCGGATTAGTCGGATTAGTAACGTCAACTTTTATACCTTTTGGTATTTCCAAAACTACCGGATGTGTATAACCCAGTGACAATGCCAAATCTTTCCCTTGCACCTTTGCATTATATCCTATCCCCACAATTTCCAAGTTCTTAGAATAGCCCTTCGTCACACCTAAAACCATGTTAGCAATAAGTGCACGAGTCAAACCATGTAACGCCCTATGTTTTTTTTCATCAGAAGGCCTTGTAACCAACATCTTCTTCTCTTGCTGATTATACTCTATTTTAATATCCTGATGAAAGCTATTACTCAGTTTTCCTTTAGGTCCATCTATGCTTACCGTATTGCCATTCACCGAGACTTTAACGTCATTCGGAATTATAACCGGTTGCTTTCCTATTCGCGACATATCTTATTTCCCCATTCTGAGCAGACTACTAAAGCACAATACAAAGAAGCTCACCGCCAACACGCAACTTTCTACATCCTCTGTCACTAATAATTCCTTTTGACGTAGAATAGATCGCAGTGCCAACCCCATTTCTAATTTTTTCCATATCATCGACCTTCTTGTAAATTCGTCTGCTCGATTTGCTTACCCGTTCTATCTTGTTAATTAATTGCTGCTTCAAAGGTCCATATTTCAGGTACACCCTTATCAAGCTACGATTACCCTCACCCGTTATTTCTTTAAATGCTTTAATAAATCCATCTTCTTTCAGTATGTTTAAAATAGCAAGCTTTACTTTTGAAGCCGGTACATCAACACTTTCTCTCCTTATCACACTTGCATTTCTTATACGCGTAAACATATCAGAAATTGGGTCAGTCATGCACATTTTGCCTATTCCTTATAAATAAAAACCTGAAATACAACACTACCAGCTTGCCTTTTTTACCCCTGGGATCTCACCTTTTGAGGCAAGATTTCTAAAACACAGCCTGCATATCTGGAACTTACGATAGTAAGCTCTTCGACGCCCACAAAGCTTGCATCTATTATACTTTCGTGTTTTATATTTAGGTTCCTTTTTTTGCTTTTCTACAAGACATTTCCTTGCCATTCCTACTCCTTATTACTCTAACCTAAAAGGCATACCCAGCAGCTTTAACAACTCACGTGATTGTTCATCTGAATTACCAGAAATTACCAGGGTAACATCCATACCTTGCGTAAACTCTACCATATCAATGCTAATTTCAGGAAACATTGCTTGATCGGTAAGGCCAAAAGTATAGTTTCCACGCCCATCAAAAGCATTCGGAGAAAGACCTCTAAAGTCCCTAATCCTAGGTATTACTATGCTAATCAATCTGTCTAAAAACTCAAACATCCTTTTTCCACGAAGCGTAACCTTACAGCCAATGGCCTGATTTTCACGCAATTTAAAACCAGCAATAGCCTTTTTGGCTTTAGTAATCAAAGGTTTTTGACATGTTATTAACGCTAAATGCTTCGTTGCCTCTTCGATAAGTTTCTTATTGTCTACAGCCTTACCTACACCCATGTTTACAACAATCTTCTGTATCCTTGGTACCGATAGCTTGTTTTTGTTTTTGAACCTCTCCATTAACTGAGGCGCAACTTGCTGCTGATACTTTTCCATCAATCTTGACATAGCGTTATCTTCCTATACTGTTACTCAGCCGACACGATTTCAGAACCACAATATACACATACCCGCAGCTTTCCGCGATTTTCTAACAACTTTTTCTTTGTTCTTACGCCCTTACCACTTTTCTTACAACTTTTATTTTGACAAACAGGTAATACACTAGAAACTGCAATGGAGGCTTCCATCTCTATCCTTCCACCACGTGGGTTGCTCTGGGTCGGCTTTGTATGCTTGTGAATTATCTTCACACCCTTTATCATAACCCTACCGTTTTCCCGCAACACCTTTATTACTTTTCCCGTCTTACCGGCCTCATTACCAGCCATGACCGCGACTAGGTCGTTCTTACAAATGTGCATCCTTTTCTCCAAAAGAATTACTTTGCAATTTAATAATTTACCTATACCACTTCAGCGGCCAAAGATATAATTTTCATAAAATTCTTTTGCCTCAGTTCCCTGGCAACTGCACCAAAAATACGAGTCCCTCGTGGATTGCCATCCTCGTCTATGATAACAATTGCATTCCTGTCAAATCTCAAATAAGAGCCATCATCCCTACGAACATTTTTCTTAGTCCTTACTACAACCCCCTTTACCACATCCCCTTTTTTTACCACCCCTTCGGGTATTGATTTCTTTACAGCAGCAACGACTACATCCCCAACCGATGCGTACTTTCTCCCAGAGCCACCTAAAACTTTTATACACTTAGCGCTTTTTGCACCGCTGTTGTCGGCAATATCCAGCTTCGTTTGTTCCATTATCATTTCAATAACTCCCGAAATATCTATGTACTTGCCTTTTCAATAACCCTGACAAGTTTTGTATTCTTTGTTTTACTAATAGGCCTTGTCTCTATAATTTCCACTTTATCGCCTAACTTGGCTGTGCCTTTTTCATCGTGTGCTTTATAAGTGGTCGATCTTCGTATGTATTTCCCATACTTTTGATGCTTTAAAAGACGCGCAACCTCAACAACTATCGTCTTGCTCATCTTGTTTCCTACCACCGTACCAACTATCCTCTTTCTTCTGCCCCTCTCACTCTCAACACTCATCGTTATCCTACTCCTTTGCACTGAGATGTTTATTAATGCCAAAATCCATCTCTCTAAGAACGGTCTTCATCCTTGCTATATCTCTTCTGATATCCTTTTTACGAGCAGGGCTTCTTGTTTCACCTTCTTGCCACTGAAAGCTTATGTTCAACAATTCCCGCTTACAAGCCTTAATCTCATCAAGTATCTCTTGTCTGGATTTCGATCTAATGTCACCGGTTATCATATCGTCTTTCTCCTTTGAACAAAACGTACTTTAACGGGCATCTTGTGAGCAATTCTGTTAAATGTGTGTTTTGCAACATCCTCACCAACACCGCTAATTTCATACATTACTGTACCAGGCTTGACCACGGCTACCCAAAACTCAGGCTCTCCCTTTCCCTTACCCATGCGTGTTTCTATAGGTTTTGAAGATACAGACTTGTGCGGAAATACCCTTATAGTCAATTTACCTTCCCTAGGGAGACATTGTGATGCCGAAACTCTACCGGCCTCCAACTGTTGAGCCGTTATCCATCCCGGTTCCAAAGACTGTAAACCAAAGTCACCAAAGGCCACCGTGTTACACCTTGTAGCATTTCCTTTAATTTTTTGCCTTTGCGATTTCCTGAACTTTACCCTCTTTGGCATCAGTCGCATGTAACTTCTCCTTATCAGAACTAACTAGACCTCTATATATCCAAACCTTAACACCGATTACACCGTATGTTGTCTTCGCCTCGGCAAAACCATAATCAATATCTGCTCTCAGGGTGTGTAATGGAACACTTCCAGATGTCATTTTTTCAGTCCTTGCAATCTCAGCGCCACCCAGTCTACCAGCAACCTGAAGCTTTACACCTTTCGCACCCGCATCCAATGACGAATCCAGAGCCTTCTTCATTGTTCTTCTGAATGCCGCACGCTTCACCAACTGCTCAGCGATGTTCTCAGCAACCAATTGCGCATGCAGTTCCGGTTTTGTGATTTCCTTTATCTTTACAAGAACCTCACGATTTACCAATTTTTGCACTTCATCTTTCAACTTATCAACCTCTGCACCTTTTCGCCCAATAATCAAACCGGGACGCGCAGTATGTAGAGTTATTTTGGCATCTTGCCGCGTCCTTTCTATCTCTATAATGGATATTCCTGCAAAACCATACGCCTTCTTGATTATCTTACGTATCTTTTGGTCTTCAACCAACAGCGTGCCAAACGACTTTTTATCAGCATACCATATCGACTTCCAATTCTGCGTAATACCAAGCCTTATGCCTATAGGGCAAACCTTTTGACCCATTCCATATCCTCATTTCTCTTAAACACTTAGATTTTTGCCTTTTTCAGACAATACAACGGTAATGTGACTTGTCCGTTTCAATATAGGCGCAGCCATACCACGGGGTCTCGTGCGATGCCACTTTCTTGTAGGCCCACAATCAACCAAAATCTGCGCCAAAACTAATGAATCGACATCTACGTCTATATTATTATTCGCAGCAGAAAGGGCCGCCCTTATTACCTTATCTACCATATAAGACGCACGCTTATGCGTTACTCTCAATATTCTTAAAGCATCGTTAACCGATTTGCCTCGCACAAGGTCAACAACATATCGAGCCTTCCTCGGAGAAATCCTAGCGTACCTATGAGTGGATTTGAATTCCATAATTAGCACATTCCATGCACTAGAAAACGTCATAAACTACCCGTTATCCGTGTGGAGTCTCCTTTTTCTTCACCCCGCCGTGAGCCCTGAATGTACGCGTCAGCGCAAATTCACCAAGCTTATGGCCTACCATATCATCCGTAACAAAAAGCTTGTGGAATATCTTACCGTTATGTATCATAAATGTGTGTGATACAAAGTCTGGCACTATCGTACAACTCCTAGCCCAAGTTCTTATCGGCTCACTACTTCCCATCTCTTTTTGTTTTTGTACTTTTTCGAATAATTTGCCGTCAACATACGGCCCCTTTTTAACCGAACGACTCATAGCATCTCCCAGTTCAATTATTTACCTACAAATTGCCCCTTGCGCCAATCCTTCTTCTGCGTAAGATAAACCGGCTACTTAGCGCCTTTTTCTTCCTCGTTTTTCCACCTTTGGCTAACAACCCAGTCCTGGAACAAGGATGCCTACCACCACCGCTCCTACCTTCACCACCACCGAGCGGATGCGCTACAGGGTTTTGCGCGACTCCACGCACATGAGGCCTTACACCCTTCCACCTCATCCTTCCAGCTTTTCCCAACCTGACGTTAAAATGGTCGGAATTCCCTAATTTACCTATCGTTGCACGACAACCATCAAATATCTTTCTTATTTCACCGGACGGCAACACAATGTGCGCATAATTACCCTCTTTAGCTAACAGTTTCGCCGAACCGCCAGCAGAACGCACTAACTGTCCACCCTGACCAACGCGCATTTCTATGTTATGAACATCCAAACCCATAGGAATATTTTTCAAAGGCATACAGTTACCAGTCTCAGGGTCTACCTTTTCGCCCGACATTATAGTCTGGCCAACCTTTATACCATCCGGCGCCAATATATAACGCTTCTCACCATCGGCATAATTTAGCAATGCTATACGTGCAGAGCGATTAGGGTCGTATTCCACACTTGATACTTTTGCAGGAATATTATCCTTTTTTCTTTTAAAATCTATAATTCTGTAGTGCCTTCGGCTACCTCCACCAATATGCTCAGCCGTTATCTTACCTTCGGTATTCCTACCGCCAGTTTTCCTTAATGGTTCTAATAACGATTTTTCAGGTTTTCTTGTTGTTAGTTCTGAAAAATCTGAAACACTTGCAAATCTTCTTCCAGCCGTTGTTGGTTTATAGAATCGTATACCCATTACTGTCCTTATCCTCCCTTATTCCGGCTTAACCTTAGTAGCCAAGGTCTATTGTGCCGCCTTCTTTTAATTTAACAACTGCCTTTTTCCAATCCTTAGTTCTACCTAGCTTGAACTTAACCCTTCGGGTCTTGCCCTTCCTGACAAGCGTCTTCACATCTTCCACTTTTACGTTAAAGTGTTTCTCTACGGCTTCCTTGATCTGAATCTTATTCGCACGCAGATCTACCTCAAAATGATACGTATTTCTGAAGTTACTGTCTGCTACACTTTTTTCAGTACGTAATGGTTTTTTAATTATCGAATAACGTTCCATAACTGTTATACAACTCCTATCCTATATTATCTAAAGCGTCTCTTGTAAGAAGTATCTTTTTTTGTTTAAGTACTTCGTATGCATTCAGATCACTGCTTGCAAGAATTTTGACATAAGGTATATTTCTTGTAGACAGCCACGCCATCTTATCCAATTTATTCGTTACAATGAGACAGCTATTCCCGTGAATTTTCAGAGATTTTAACAAAGTAACCATCTGTTTAGTCTTCGGTACAGTAAAATCAAGATTATCGACAACTACCATCTCATCATCTTTAACCTTCGATGCCAATGCAGAAATAAGTGCCTGTTTCTTAGCTTTTTTCGGTATGGTATATGAATAATCCCTTGGCTTAGGTCCAAATGCCACACCACCACCCTTCCAAAGCGGAGAACGGATACTACCAGCCCTTGCCCTGCCAGTATGCTTCTGTACCCATGGTTTTTTTCCACCACCAGCCACTTCACCTTTAGTCTTTGTACAAGCATTACCCTGCCTCTTGCTAGCTTCATACATTGTCACAACATCTCGCAACAATCTGGTGCGGATAGGGCCACCAAACTTATCGTCGCTTAGCTCTACGCCAGCAACCTTTTCACCATTTTTATTATATACAGGTATTTCCATAGTTCACACGCCTAAGCTCTCACCTACTTTTATTCAATATAAGATAACTTCCCTTATGGCCTGGAATAGCACCTTTCACAAACAACAGATTGTTACCTTCATCAATCTTAACGACACTCAAATTCCTGATTGTCACCTGCTCACCACCCAGTCTTCCTGCCATCTTCTTTCCGCGAATTACCCTTCCTGGATCAGTATTCGAGCTTATAGAACCTGGTGGCCTGTGCCTTGTGGAACCATGGGAAGCTGCACCACCTTTAAAGTTCCATCTTTTCATTACACCCGCATACCCCTTACCCTTTGTCAATCCAATTGCATCTATCCACTTAACGTCTTTTAAAACGTCAAGGGTAATGGTCTGCCCCAGCTTTACCTCCGCACCGGCAACTACAGCAACCTCTCTTATAAACCTTTTCGGCTCAGTAGAAGCCTTTGCAGCATGTCCAATCTCTGGCTTATTAGCCCTTTTCTTTTTCTTACCGTCAAAAGCCAATTGAACCGCATAGTATCCGTCATTCTCAACGGTCTTCACCTGCATCACGTTGCACGGACCGGCCTGAATCATCGTCACAGGAAGGAGCTTACCGTCCTCCGTGTAAAACTGCGTCATACCAATCTTTTTACCTAGAATGCCTGTCACCATTCTGCTTTTACCTCAACCTTTAAAATACAATGCCTAAAATCCTACGCTTTTATCTTGATCTCAATGCCCGCTGGCATATTTATCTTATTCAACGCATCCATCGTTTTTGCTGTAGGCTCGACAATATCAATAAGCCTTTTATGCGTTCTTATCTCGAACTGCTCTCTAGACTTTTTGTCAACATGCGGCGATCTAAGCACAGTATACCTTTCAATACGCGTTGGCAGGGGAACTGGACCAAATACCTTAGCTCCGGTACGCTTGGCAGTTTCAACAACCTCCAATGCAGATTGATCCAATATCCTATGATCATAAGCCTCCATTCGTATCCTTATTTTCTGATCTACCACAATAACACTCCATAAAAGAGACTGATTTATCCCAAACTGCAAAAGGGATTAATATTAGCAAATACTCGCGTAAAGTCAATAACAAAATTAAATTTATTGAATAATCTTAGTGACAACACCGGCACCAACCGTCTTGCCGCCTTCACGGATAGCAAACCTCAGACCTTCGTCCATAGCTATCGGCGTCAACAACTCTACGTCCACTTTTACATTATCA
>JACVXV010000288.1:373-2628 GCA_015661205.1 Candidatus Brocadiaceae bacterium | reverse complement strand
TGCAGGCCGTATATACCACAAACCAAGCCGTACTCCTCTTTATCAACAATTTTCTGTCAAACAAATTTTAAAATATTTTCACTGAATAGTTACAAAAAATGGGTATAAGCGAGTGTGTCGCTACGGACTTGCAACACTATGCCGAAACAGCCGTACGGTTAGGTAAAAACAGAGATTTACGGATGAGGGTTGAATGCCTTATTCGTGAAAGATGCGGGCTTTTACTTATGCCACCCTCATTACCATACGAGCTGAGTGATGTTTTTCAAAACTGCTTGTTTGAGAGGCGTTCACAGTATCTGGATTTTTGAGCAAATATCTCCTCCCATAAACAGGAAAGAATTATTATGAAACTAAACCTAGCAGGAATCGAAATTGTCCGTGGGTGCCAACTCCAGTGTATAGGCTGTCCGAACTCAACATTGAATCCTAAAGTAAAGTTTATGCCTATTGAACTTTATCGTTCCTGCCTCAATAATATTGATGTTCAGGAAGTTGACAGGCTTCGTTTACACAACTTTGGCGAAACACTTATGCATCCCGAGCTTCCAGCAATGTTAAATATCCTTTATAAACAATCTTTTAAAATACACTGTGTTGAGATATCTACCAATGCACAAGTGCATAATTTTGAAATGCTTTCCGAGATTTTTAAAACCGGTATTATTGATAAATTTGCCGTCAGTTGTGACGGCAATGGTTTTGCGGAAGATTATGAACGTACCCGCTATCCGGCAAAATGGGACAAATTAATACTATTTTTGGGTATAGCAAGGAAATACAGAGATGACTTTTCACCACAAACCAAACTTGTTACGCGAACAATTTGTGAAACGGTAGAGGGACAAAGACGTTGGCGTAAAATATTAGAGCCTTTTGATTTTATACCAAATTTCATAAGGTACATAAGTCTTCCAAACTCACTAAGGTCTCGAGATATATCTCATTCGAAAGAGGAACCACCTAAAGGCAATATAAACGCACTGAACAGCGTTTGTCATTGGGTACAGCAAAAAAACCTTTTTGTTGAATATGATGGAAATGTAAATCCATGCTGCTGTCATCCAAGGGTCGCAGTATTAGGCAACCTACTAAATTCCAGATTCTCAGAAATATTCAAAGGGTATGAACGTAAAACTTTTATTGCCTCATTAATGCGAGATCGAAAAAACATGCCCCTTTGTAGTATGTGTGAATGGCGTTCTTTAGGGCATAATTTACCAGTAAATATAGATTTTTCAAAAAAACGATAAAAGCCTTTTTCATTTAAGAAGAGTACATTAAAAAACAATAAGGATAGAAAGCTATGAGCGCTATTTTTGGAGTATTTAATTTCTCCGGTAAACCCGTAGAACCCGGTGTTATCAAAAGGATGGAGGCTCATTTGACCCCCTGGGGGCCTGATGGACAAAGCACCTGGATCAACCAATCCATTGCACTGGGTTTCAACGCTATGAGAATTACCCCTGAAGACTCGTATGAAGCTCAACCCCTCGCCTCACCCTCGGGCAGGTATAAGGTTGTTGCAGATATGCGGCTTGACGTCAGGGAAGAGATACACCAGTCCCTTAACCTCCGGGTAGACAAGGCAACCACCCCTGATAGTTACTATTTTGCCGCAGCTTTTGATAATTGGGGCGAGGAGACATGGACTAAAATATCAGGTGGTTATACAGCCGCTGTCTGGGATTTGCAAGCCGGCACATTGTATCTTGTTCGGGATGCTTTGGGAGAGAGGCCTCTCTTTTATACTTCAGAGAGGTCCTTTTTTGCCTTTTCTACCGCTACTAAAGGTTTGTTTGCCCATCCTGAAATCTCCAGGGAGTTGGATGAAAGAAAAATTGCCGATCTTCTTCTGGTAAATTCCCAAGATAAAGGCAGAACGGTATATTCAAAGATCAATCGCTTACCGCCCGGCCATGCCCTGCAAATAACGGGTAACGGGCAAATCACGCTTAAAAGGTACTATTCGCTTTATGATGTTGTAACGTCGCAACCTCCGATCAAACTAAAGCAGGAGGAATATGTTGCCGTAATGCGGGAAAAGCTTGAAAAGGCAGTTAAAAGGCGAATACGCAGTAGTTATGCCCTAGGCGCCCATTTGAGTAGCGGGCTCGACTCTTCAACGGTCTCTTGCATTGCAGCAAATCAGCTTGCAAAATCAGGGCGGCGGCTAACCTCTTTCACCATGTCGCCTTATACGGAAGAGGATGTTTATGTCCCCAAAGGGCGTTATTACGACGAGTCTCCGCTTG
>JACVXV010000288.1:0-363 GCA_015661205.1 Candidatus Brocadiaceae bacterium | reverse complement strand
CAAATTAATCGCAGAGAATAACGGAAATATCGATTACCAGCAACTCCCTTACGAAGACGTCCCCCTTTTCTCCGGGTGGGAAAAAGACTACGCTTTCCAGCAGGCGCCGATACTTGGTCATTACAACCATGTTTGGTATAGCAAGCTCATGGAGGAGGCTTCAAAACATGATATCCGGGTGCTTTTAGCGGGTTTTGCGGGCAACCTTACCTTTAGTTATAATGGGAGGATTAACCTTCCAGAGGTATTGCGATATTTTTGGTATAAGTTCAGATATCCTGACCTCGGGGAAATTATTTTGATACCAAATCGTATACCAAGCGCAAATTCGTACCCGGAAAAATGGTTTCCGTGCTGTTTAAT
>JACVXV010000177.1 GCA_015661205.1 Candidatus Brocadiaceae bacterium | reverse complement strand
ACAGTACCTATTCTCGTAGCGCGGGGGTTCATCCCCCGCTGTGCAGGCATTCCCAATGCCATTGCCGGTCATGAAGGCTGGCGCTACACAAAAGATGTCGCCGTAGGCGACTTAATTTAACGTACAGGAATTTCAAAGTTGTAGAACGAAGCGATTGCTTCGTCACGGGCGAAGCAATCGCTTCGCCCTACATCGAAAAAAGCTGCCGAAGGCCTAATTTAACAATCATAAGATCAACATGGAAAAAGTATTTATCTACGATACCACATTGCGGGATGGCAGCCAGGGCGAGGGGATATCCTTTTCGTTACAGGATAAACTCGCTATCACCTTAAAGCTGGACGACCTTGGGGTGGACTACATTGAGGGTGGCTATCCGATTGCCAATCCGAAAGACGAGTCGTATTTCCGTGAGGTCAAATCCCTCAAGCTTCGGCACGCAAAAATCGCCTCGTTCGGCAGCACACGGAGGGCAGATAAGCGCGTTGAAGAGGACAAGAACGTGAAGGCGCTGCTACAGGCGGAAACGCCGGTTGTGACCATTGTCGGAAAGAGCTGGGATTTTCAGGTGACGGACGTATTGAAAATCTCACTGGACGAAAATCTCAAGATGGTCGCTGACACCATCGCCTATCTCAAGTCAAAGGGCAGAGAGGTTTTTTTTGACGCCGAACATTTTTTTGACGGCTATAAGAAAAACCGGGAATATGCCCTGAAGGTCGCCTTAACGGCACAATCTGCCGGGGCGGACGCCATCGTATTGTGCGACACCAACGGGGGAAGCCTGCCGGACGAGATTTCCGGGATTGTCCGTGAGGTTAAAAAGAACACGCCCGGTATGCTGAGCATCCACGTCCATAACGACGGCGACCTTGCCGTAGCCAACACCCTGGCGGCCGTTGAGCAAGGGGTGCGGCAGGTGCAAGGCACCATTAACGGGATTGGAGAGCGCTGTGGAAATGCAGACCTGTGTTCCGTTATCGCAAATTTGGTGCTAAAGAAGGGATTCCAGTGCCTTGAAAGCGGCGGACTCCAGAAACTTACGGAGATATCGAGATATATTTACGAGGTGGCGAATTTACTCCTACGCCCCAATCAACCCTTTGTAGGCGCCAGCGCCTTTGCCCATAAGGGGGGATTGCACGTCAATGCCGTCCGGAAAAGTAAGCATACCTACGAACACGTTGCGCCGGAGTCGGTAGGAAACGAAAGGAAGATACTGATATCAGAACTTTCCGGCAGTTCTACCATCCTTGCCAAGGTGGAGAAGTTTAAGCTGACCCACGACACCGACATTATGCGCTCCATCCTCGAAGAGGTTCAGAATTTGGAGAATGAAGGGTATCAGTTCGAATCGGCGGAGGCGTCCTTTGAGTTGCTGGCAAGGAAGAAAATCGGGAGGTACCAGCGGTTTTTCGACCTTGAGGGATACCGCGTAATCGTTGAGGGTAGAGAAAAGGTGTCGCCCGTAACGGAAGCAACGGTAAAAATCAAGGTGGATGGCCTTCTGGAGCTTTGTGCAAGCGAGGGTTCCGGCCCGATAAATGCGCTGGACTCGGCATTGCGCAAGGCGCTGGAACGTTTCTATCCGTCGTTAAGGGACATGAAGCTCGTGGACTACAAGGTGCGGGTGATCAACCCGCGTAAAGGCACTGCCGCCAAGGTGCGGGTAATCATTGAGTCACAGGACAAGGAAGGTGTCTGGAATACCGTTGGCGTATCGGAAAATGTCATTGAGGCAAGCTGGCACGCCTTGGTGGATAGCATTGAGTATAAGTTAATAAAAGAACTGGAACGCGTCAAGCCGTCTTAATTGCCTTATCTAATCACTTGGCATGTTGTTCGGTAGGTAGCGGATGTTATTACCGTTTTTTGTTCCATAGGAACATTTGGTAATAGGCAGGCAATGTATTGCCTGTTTGCCCATGCCTTTAAAATCTGTGAAATCTGTGGTTCCAACGTTTTTGTACGGCCTGAGGCCTCGCCTCGCTCGTAAAGATATATATTCCACGTGCTTATTATGATAAATATTTGCAATCTATCAAAACACTATGGCAACCAACCCCTGTTCAGGCAACTCAATCTGGACGTGGTAAAGGGGAGCGTTGTTGCCGTTATAGGGCCTTCGGGCAGCGGCAAGAGCACACTCCTGCGATGCATCAACGGGTTGGAAATATTTCAGGGGGGCTGCATATCGGTAAATGGACAAAAACTCTTCGGCGACGGCGAGCAGGGTTATCACAAGACGTCGAATTCTCACGCCGTAAAAAATATTCGTAAAAAGGTGGGCATGGTTTTTCAGCAATTCAACCTCTTTCCCCACCTGACGGCGCTTCAGAACGTGACCGTCGCCCCCATTTCGGTTTTGGGCGTTGAAAAGGCGGAAGCCGAGTCTCAGGCCATCTCGTTGCTCAAAAAGGTGCAGTTGGATGGAAAGGTAAAGAGCTATCCGGGGCAGTTGTCGGGCGGAGAGCAGCAGCGGGTAGCCATTGCCCGCGCACTGGCAATGAAACCGGACGCGATGCTCTTTGACGAACCGACGTCCTCACTCGACCCGGAAATGATCGACGAGGTGCTTGCGGTAATAAGAAATCTGGTATCGGAAGGGATGACAACACTCATCGCAACGCACGAGATGGATTTTGCCCGAAACGTCTCTTCCCAGGTCATCTTTATTGAAAAAGGTGAAATTATCGAACGCGGCAACCCGCAGGAGATATTTTCAAGCCCCGCCAACAGCCGGACAAAGGCGTTTTTGAGTAATTTTGTGAAATAAGTTTTTTACAACCCCCTTTAGGGAGTTGGCCATTACTAAATTGTCGCACAATACATCTCTTGTACCTGTATCTGTTTTTTCAAACGTCCCGTAGGGACAAAATATTGGTAGAAATAGCGAGGAAATTTGGTTGTGGCTCTGCCGCGCTAGGGGATGTCTTTCAGTTTTTTAATTACTAATCCGACTTGTTCGGGTTAGGGAGGAAGGTACATGGAGTGTTCACTCGAAAATGGCGCAACCACTGAACTGCCGGGACAACCTGGCGCCCCTTGCATTATAGTTATTTTTGGCGCATCCGGTGACCTGGTAAAACGAAAACTTATCCCCGCGCTTTACAACCTTACGCGTGAACGCCTGTTATCCAGGGAATTTGCCGTTGTGGGTTTTGCCCGCCATGAGATGAGCCATGAGGAGTTTCGAACGAAAATCAGCGAGGCGATCAAGGAATTCTTCACGGGCGCCATTGATCAGGAACTATGGAACTGGCTCGTTAACCGCCTCTATTACGTTTCCGGCGACCTTCAGGAACCGGCCGCCTATCAGCGGCTTCAAAATGTTTTGGCCGAGGTGGATAAGACGCATGGAACGACTGGAAACTACCTCTACTATCTTGCAACGGCGCCGGAACATTTTTCTCAAATTATCCAACAACTCAGCACGGTAGGACTCACCCATGAAGAAAACGGAAACTGGCGGCGGGTTATTATCGAAAAACCCTTTGGCCACGACATTGATTCCGCACGTACCCTCAACCGGGAAATCCAGAAAACGCTGAAAGAAAGCCAAATCTACCGCATCGACCACTACCTCGGCAAGGAAACGGTGCAAAACATCATGGTATTCCGCTTTGCCAATGGTATCTTTGAACCTATATGGGACCGCCGCTACATCGACCACGTGCAGATAACCGTTGCCGAAAATATCGGCGTGGGACAGCGCGGCGGCTACTATGATAAGGCCGGGGCGCTGAGGGACATGGTACCCAACCACATATTCCAACTCGTAACACTGATTGCGATGGAGCCACCGATTTCCTTCGATGCCGACGCGGTGCGTGACGAGCAAGTGAAGATATTGCGCGCCATCCAAACCATGTCGCCGGAGGAAGTGCTTAAGTACACCGTCAGGGGGCAATACGGCGAAGGTTCTCACAATGACCAGCGAGTGCCGGGTTATCGTTCGGAAGCGAACGTGCCGCCCAACTCGTATACGGAAACCTTTGTGGCGCTTAAGATGTTTATCGACAACTGGCGTTGGGCAAACGTCCCCTTTTACCTGCGCACGGGGAAAAGGCTACCCTGCCGGCTTACCGAGGTGGCTATTCAATTCAAACGCGCCCCCTTTGTGTTGTTTCGTAAAACGGCCGTTGAAGACCTCAAGCCAAATTTACTGGTGCTGCACATTCAACCTGACGAAGGGATTTCTTTAAACTTCGGCGCCAAAGTACCGGGACCGCTCGTTAGGCTGGGAGCAGTCGATATGGAATTCAAGTACGAAGACTACTTCGGCAGAACACCCAGCACGGGTCACGAACGGCTTTTGTACGACTGTATGCTGGGCGACGCCACCCTCTTTCAGCGCGCCGACATGGTTGAGGCCGGGTGGGGCGTGGTATCGACGATACAAGACGTTTGGAAGGCGCTACCCAGCCGGAAATTCCCCAACTATCAGGCCGGTTCATGGGGTCCCAAGGAGTCTGACGAAATGATGACACGTGATGGGCGCGAGTGGAGAAAGTGCAGCGGGTAATGCCGTCCTGTACTGCAACGGAAAGCGAGACGTTCAACATGCCGTACAAACCGGAAATTGCCGTAGTGTCAAACCCTGAGGAATTAAGTCTTCGGGCGGCGGAAGAGTTTATCCAACGGTCGGAAGAATCAATCCGGGAAAAGGGATACTTTACCGCGGCGCTCTCCGGCGGCTCTACTCCCAAAGAGCTTTACCGCCTGCTAGCCGATAATCGGTGCAACAACCGGGTAACGTGGGAACGGGTAAACTTGTTTTGGAGTGACGAACGATGCGTCCCCCCCGGCCATATCAAGAGCAACTACCGCATGGTTCGTGAACTGCTGATTGACAAGGTACCGATCCCAAAGGGCAATGTTTATCGAATGCCCGCGGAGCTGGGTGACCATGCCCGCGCAGCAAGGGAATACACGCAGACATTAAAGACTTTTTTCCACCTGAAGGCGGGTGAATTCCCCCGCTTTGACCTCATCCTGCTGGGTATGGGTGATGATGGCCATACCGCGTCGCTCTTTCCGCATACGCCTGCGCTGGACGATACCGGTGGCCTGGTTTCCGCAAACTACGTAGAGAAACTCGGCGAGTACCGGCTTACGCTGACCGTCCCGTTAATCAAACGTGCCGCCCATATTATTTTTTTAATTTCAGGGGAATCAAAGGCAGCGGTACTGCGCGACGTTGTTGAAGGCACCTATCAGCCGTACCGGCTGCCGTCACAATTTATACGCCCTGAGAACGGGAGACTCTTGTATCTCACGGATCGCATGGCTGCAAGCAAATTGACCGGCGGCTAAATCAAGCAACTATCTTTTACGCAAGGGTATGAACGAAGCGTGAAGAATGCCGAGTTGTGCGCCGTCAGGGCTAAAGCCCGGATTTGGCGTGTGTCCGGCGCCCCAGCCTAAAGGCTGGGGTCAGTTCGTGGACGACCCCATAGCGCTTGCACCCAAGTCCTCCAGTGATTAACCCCAGCCTTCAGGCTGGGGTTTGCGATGGACACGGAAGCGGGCTTTAGCCCTGACGGTAATGGGCGGAAGGCAGGAATACTGGGAGTTGTAAAAAACCGGCCAACAATAGAAATTTTACCAGGTAATACCACAAGGAGAAAACGCATGAACGAAATTGAAAGCCAATTACAAGAAAGCATTAACACAAAAAAAGAATTGCTGGCTACCCAACTGGCCGCAATACAAAAAATCGCCCAGATTACAACCGATGCGTTCAGAAAAAATCACCGCCTGTACCTCATAGGCAATGGCGGAAGCGCGGCGGACGCCCAACACATCGCCGGTGAATTGATCGGAAGATTCAAAATAAACAGACGTCCGCTCCCCGCAATCGCCCTCTCAACCGACACCTCGGTAATAACGGCGCTTGCGAACGACTTTGGGTATGACACCTGCTTTGCCCGTCAAATCGAGGCGCTTGTCACCACCGGAGACGTTGTCTTTGCCTTAAGCACCAGTGGGAATTCAAAAGGCATTTTGAATGCGGTGCATATAGCCAGGGAACGCGGTGCGATCACCGTCGGCTTCACCGGAAAGGACGGCGGCTTGTTGAAAGACGCGGTAGATATCTGCCTGCGAGTCCCCTCCGACAACACACCACGCATACAGGAATGCCATATTACCGTCGGACATGTTGTGTGTTTTATGGTAGAGAAGGAACTTTTTGGGAATAAGGTATAATGGCCTCCAATAGATAGGTCACCTAAATCTGCCACAGATACTTGATGTTCACATCACTTTTTGATATTATCAAAAGACTATTCATTAACTTTTTATGAATAAAGCGAACATTCGAGAAGACGAATGCAGAAAATAGAAATCGAAAAAATAGTACAAGCTAGAATTGAAGATGCAGAAGTACTATATAAGGCATCTCTATTTGATGGTTCTGTTTATTTATGCGGTTATGCCATGGAACTAGGCCTAAAACAAGCGAGGTTTTTTAGCGTAAGGGTTTTACCAGAGCAGAAATCATTTTAATTTCACTTTTGAGTAATATTTTTTCTTGTCGAAGCGTTTTTTTGGCTGTCTGGTATTTCGGTTTACGATTGAGTTCCTCCCATGCACCCTCCGGCAACTCCCCGGCTCGTTTTATCAGTCCACTACGCGCGTCCATCCCAAACACAAAGTCCACCTGTTCTGACCAACGATCGAAAGTCCCTGTCAATGAAAAGTCCGTATCACCCCTCAAACAAACCCTTTTCGCATGCGGCTTCACCAACGCTATTGCCTTGTCTATCCACTCCACTGCGCCACTATGGCTCGGCACGTTTTCCCGGACGATTCTCGATATACAACACTTCCCGCGTGTTGGCCTACGACACGATAAGCGGCGTATATCCCCATATCCCCTTGTACGACATATCCATCCCCTCTTTACATTCTCCGTATGTCCCCGCTATTGTTCCGTCCGCGT